>NZ_DS989867.1:2283-54642 GCF_000155555.1 Coleofasciculus chthonoplastes PCC 7420 | reverse complement strand
TTTCCTACAGAACTCCATGGCGAACAGGGACAACTATTGTGCGATCGCGGCGCGGAATTTGGGACAACAACCGGACGTCGTCGTCGCTGCGGTTGGTTTGATGCGGTCATTGGACGCTATGCGGTTCGCATCAATGGGATGGATTGTCTGGCAATCACCAAGCTTGATGTTCTGGATACCCTAGAAGAACTAAAGGTTTGTGTCGCCTACGAAATCAACGGTCAACGCTGTGAGGATTTCCCCAGCAATTCACGTCGGTTTGCTCAGTGTAAACCCATCTATAAAACTCTACCCGGTTGGCAACAATCCACCGTTCACTGTCGGACATTGGAAGATTTACCCAAGCAGGCGCTGGCTTATCTAAAGTTCCTAGCAGAACTGATGGAAGTTCCGATCGCACTCGTGTCTTTAGGTGCTAGCCGTGACCAGACTATCATCGTAGAAGATCCCATCCATGGACCTAAACGAGCATTACTCGACGCTAATGGTATCCCGGTAACATCGGGATAAGTTGTCTTATGTCTTATGTCACACCGTAAGACGAATGATTGACAAAGAATCGCCAACACCAATACTTGAACCAAAAGATTAGCTATGGAAGTTAAAGTTGAATGTCACAAGCGAGCCGAGGGAAGTAAGCCCAAAGCCTTACGTAGAGAGGGTTTAATCCCAGCAACGCTTTATGGTCACAAGGGGGCTGAATCCGTCGCACTCACGGTTGAAGCTAAAGCCGCAGAAACCTTACTCAAGCAGGCTGATATTAACCATACTGCTGTTCAGGTTAATATTCCTGACTTGTCTTGGAATGGAAAAGCACTGCTGCGAGAAGTACAAACTCATCCCTGGAAGCCAATTCTCTATCACCTGAGTTTTTTCTCAGTGGCAAGTCAGGATACGATCCAAATCTCCTTACCTGTAAATTTGGTCGGAACGGCTTTTGGCGTGAAGCAAGGCGGCATTTTAGAACATGTCATGACGGAACTTCAAGTTGAATGCGCTCCGGATAGTATTCCAGAAGCCATTGAGGTTGATATCTCTAACTTGGATATCGGTGCCAGCTTGCATGTTCATGAAATTCTATTGCCATCAGGCGCTACCGCGATGGATGATCCCCAACGACCAGTGGTTAATATCCTGGGTGCGCCCACTATGCCGGCTGAACCCTCTGAGGAATCTGAGGTCGATGAAGCAATGTCCTTGTTAGCAAACGAAGAAGAAGAAGTTTAACTTTAGAGACATCGTTTTTCGAGCCAGGGATAATCTAGTGTTCCCTGGCTTTTTTATTATTCATCACTGGTTATACAGCAGTTTGCTCTGCTATGCGGTACATTGTCGATCCCCCTAAATCCCCCTTAAAAAGGGGGACTTTGAGCTACTGTACTTTATTACAGCGCAAAGCGCTGTAAGTTTTGTAAACAAGCCTCAAACCCTTACATAAACGAATGACGTAGCTTGCTTCTCAAGGGAGCGAGTTCTTCACCGTTCACGTTAATTATGTCCACCTACTTAGTTGCTCGATTTATCCTTTTTTTATGTCCTTAGTTATTTTTGTGTAGATTAAACGATATGTCACAACGTCCTATTTCGGATCTAATTCATCAAATGAAGCAACCGGATTTTTATCCTCATCCGGTTCAAACACCGATTGATTTGATTCAGACTCATGTGTCTTATGTATTTTTAACTGGGGATTATGCCTATAAAGTCAAGAAAGCGGTTAACTTTAGCTTTTTAGATTTTTCCACGTTGGAGAAACGAGAGCATTTCTGTTGGCAAGAGTTACAGATGAATAAACCTCAAGCACCGGAGATTTATCTGAACGTGTTGCCGATTAGTCAAAAGGGCGATCGCTTGATTCTAGGGGATGACTCTCAGCCTGTAGAGTATGCCTTGAAAATGCGGCAATTCCCCCAGGATGCCTTGTTTAGCACGCGCTTCGAGCAAGGCAAATTGACGGCAACGGATATGGAGAACCTGGGACGAGTGGTGGCTGAATTCCATGCTCAAACCCAAACCAATGACTATATTCGCAGTTTCGGTACACCTGCCAAAATTCGTGAGGCGTTTGACGAAAATTATCAGCAAACGGAAAACTATATTGGTAGGGCGCAAACCCAACAGCAATTTCAAGAAACGAAACAATTTAGCGATCGCTTTTTTGCCCAACGAGAGGCGTTATTAGAACAACGCCTAGACAATAACCGGATTCGGGAATGTCACGGGGATTTGCACCTGAGAAATATTTGCCTGTGGCAGGATAAGATTCAACTGTTTGATCGGATTGAATTTAATGAACCGTTCCGCTTTGTGGATGTGATGTACGATGTCGCCTTTGTGGTGATGGATTTGGATGCGCGGGGGGCTAAGGAGTTGGGAAATGTGTTTCTCAATACCTATTTGGAGCAAACCGGAGATTGGCAAGGGTTACAGGTATTGCCATTGTATTTAAGTCGCCAAGCGTATGTACGGGCAAAAGTCACCTCCTTTTTACTGGATGATCCGGCGGTTCCGGAGGAGACGAAGCAAGACGCCGCAAACACAGCAGCCGACTATTATCGATTGG
This sequence comes from Coleofasciculus chthonoplastes PCC 7420, assembly GCF_000155555.1. Taxonomy (GTDB): domain Bacteria; phylum Cyanobacteriota; class Cyanobacteriia; order Cyanobacteriales; family Coleofasciculaceae; genus Coleofasciculus; species Coleofasciculus chthonoplastes_A. The sequence continues at coordinate 52,079 of NZ_DS989867.1, read as the reverse complement.
CTTGGGACTACACGAAAACGAATTCCGGACAAGTCGTGATTATGTCAGGCTTATCGGGTTCGGGGAAAAGTACAGTAGCGCGACAATTGGCGCATCAGTCGGGAGCGATTCACCTGCGTTCTGATGCAGTACGGAAACATTTAGCGGGTATTCCGTTGGATCAAAAAGGATCTGATCAACTTTATACTCCCAAGATGAACCAGAAAACTTACGATCGCCTGTCAGAATTGGGCATCATGCTAGCACAGCAAGGCTTCCCGGTAATTCTCGATGCGAAGTACGATCGACAGGCATTTCGAGGGGATGCGATCGCTCAAGCCCAGGCACATCAGTTACCCTTACGAATTCTACACTGCATTGCCCCCCTGGAAGTCCTACGCGATCGCCTCTCATCCCGCACGGAAGATGTATCCGATGCAACGGCGGATTTACTCAGTCGCCAACAAGCCACGGCTGAACCCTTCACTGAGGCGGAACAATCCCTAGTCACGACAGTGGACACAACTCAAAATTGGCAATCTCAAATAGAAAAAATGACCCGGAATTAAGGTTCAAAGAAGAGAAAAGAATCACTCCAGACACAGCGATTCTTCTGTACCTGGAGTGGTTTCTATCTGTCCATAGATCGGCAATCCCTGAGGATGCGCCCGATTAAGCGTGACATTCACAACCAGAATGCCCACAGCCAGCTCCGTTGGGATGACCGTTAGCGCAAGCGTCGCTACAGTAATATTTGCCGTCTTTTTGCACGGCTGAATCGGTACTCACCATGCACGCGCAGGAATCACAGGCACATTGCGTTTGAGTGGCAGTTGTCATCGAAACTCCTTTGGGTCTGAAACCCTGTCTTTATAAGACAGCTTTACAATTAAATGCTGGTTTTTAAATGGATATAATCCCAGGAACCAGCAAAACCTGTAATAAGTCCCTTCGCTCACCTAGTCCAAGATGTCTTGGCATTACCCAACGCCTAACCAATTAGGCTTAGAGATAGTCCGAACTAGGGAAGTATTCGGAAGTCTGTACCAGGACTAGGCTCAAAAAGCTATTCACCTCTTACGTTGTCCAAACTGGCTTGGTCAATCCTTGTCCCTTTTAGGGCAAGGTTGGTGAACTTTCTCTCCACGATAGTGTTTGACTCAATATCTGAACAAGTCTTCAGATATTTTTTTTTAGCATAACACCTGAATGGTCATTCAGATATTAAATTTCCCTTAAAAGCCTATTGATAAGTAGTCGGACAAAAGAAAACGGCTCTGTACTAAGTTTTGTAAACAAGTCTCAAACCCTTACTTGGGTAAAGCGATCGCACGTTCGTTATTTGGAATACCAGGGTTATCTGGACATACGTCAGTGCGTCGGCAAAGGGCGCACGTCAAAGGGCGCACGTCGGTGCGCCCCTACGGTTGGTTCTGGGATTTTTTTATGCCCAAGGATATAAAGATTTATCAAACCGAGGCTGACCCATCATCGGGGGACTTGTTAACCTGGTTCTATTCCCATCGCCTATACCTAATTATCATTATCATGTCCACCCATCAATCCCTCCCCAAACCTGCAAACGCGAATAAAAAATCGGATATCCAACCGATACCCGCGCAATCTCGACCCCATCCTGTTGTCGCCCAACCGAAAATTGAGTCAACCCTACATTTCGCAGATATTTCAACAGAAACGCAAGTGTAACGCACCATCCCCACATTTAACTGAACCCTTCACCGAGGCGGAACAATCCCTAGTCACGACAGTAAACACGACTCAAGACTTGAAACCACAATTAGCCGAATTTGTCAAATAATGAATAGTTATGTGACTTGCGATACTCCTATGGAATTGCGAATCGCCACAACGACCGATGCAGATGCGATCATCGGGTTCGATCACGTCGCCGCATCTGACGTTGCACGCGTCCAGTTTATTCACGAGCAAATCGAATCGTCCGCGTGTTACATCGCCGTCATCGACGCGAACGTCGTGGCCTACGCCGTCCTGAACTACAAGTTCTACGACAACGGTTGGATTGAAATGCTCTACGTCCATCCGCAATTCAGGGGTCAGGGAATCGGTTCTTCGTTGATCCGCCACTTGATCAACGAATGCCGCACACCCAAACTGTTCACATCGACGAATCAATCCAATGTCCCGATGCAGCGGCTGTTGGCAACGCTGGAATTTGCTCGAAGTGGCCTCATCGAAAACCTGGACGACGGCGATCCGGAACTGGTGTACTTCAAACGACTACGCGATAATGCCAAATAACAATGGGTTGGACGAAAGTCGCTGGTGCTTAGCTAGCTGTAGGGTGCGTTAACGAAGTGTAACGCACCATCCAAACATAAAACGGTGCTCCTGCGGCGCGAAAATCCCCTAAGTCATCAAACCCCAACATAACTGCCGCGACGAATTTCCCTCAAACCATATAAAATAAACAGGATTCAAGAATAGTCACGCAATCACCGACACTTATGCCTCGCCGCGACGATCTTCACAAAATCCTGATCTTGGGTTCTGGTCCCATTGTTATCGGACAAGCCTGTGAGTTTGATTACTCTGGCACTCAGGCGTGTAAAGCCCTCCAACAGGAAGGCTACGAAGTGGTACTGGTTAACTCCAATCCAGCCACAATCATGACCGACCCAGAAACTGCAGACCGCACCTACATTGAACCCCTGACTCCGGAAATTGTGGAGAAGGTGATTGCCAAAGAACGACCAGACGCCCTATTGCCGACGATGGGGGGTCAAACAGCCCTGAATATTGCCGTTACTCTGGCAAAAAACGGTGTTCTCGACAAATACGGCGTCGATCTCATTGGTGCTAAACTCGATGCCATCGAAATGGCAGAAGACCGCCAGCTTTTCAAAGAAGCGATGGGGCGTATTGGTATCGGAGTCTGTCCTTCAGGAATCGCCAGTAACTTGGATGAAGCCAAAGCCCTTGCCCAACGCATTGGCACTTACCCCCTGATTATTCGTCCTGCCTATACTTTAGGCGGCACAGGAGGCGGTATTGCCTATAACCAGGAAGAATACGAAGAAATGGCACAAGCCGGGTTAGATGCGTCTCCCGTGTCTCAAATCTTAGTCGAACAGTCGCTGCTGGGATGGAAAGAATATGAGTTAGAAGTAATGCGGGATCTCGCCGATAACGTGGTGATTATCTGCTCAATCGAAAACCTTGACCCCATGGGCGTCCACACCGGCGACTCGATTACCGTCGCCCCCGCCCAAACCCTCACCGATAAGGAATATCAGCGACTCCGAGATTACTCGATTCAAATTATCCGTGAGATTGGCGTGGAAACGGGTGGCTCAAATATTCAGTTTGCCATCAATCCAGTTTCCGGGGACGTGATTGTCATTGAAATGAACCCCCGTGTCTCCCGTAGTTCTGCCCTCGCCTCAAAAGCTACAGGGTTTCCCATTGCTAAATTTGCGGCGAAGTTGGCGGTAGGGTACACCTTGGATGAGATTCCCAACGACATTACTCAGAAAACCCCCGCCTCCTTTGAACCCACGATCGATTATGTGGTGACCAAAATTCCCCGGTTTACCTTTGAGAAATTCCCCAACGCCCAACCCGTACTCACCACCCAGATGAAGTCGGTGGGGGAAGCCATGGCAATTGGACGCACGTTCCAAGAATCCTGCCAAAAAGCCTTGCGTTCTCTGGAAATCGGACGCTACGGGTGGGGATGCGATCGCGCCGAGAAACTCCCCTCCCTGGAACAAGTGCGGTCTGGCTTACGGACACCCAACCCTGACCGCATATTTACCCTGCGTCACGCTTTACAATTAGGCATGACCGTGGAAGAAATTTATGAACTCACCAGTATTGACCCTTGGTTTCTCGATAAGTTTGCCGATTTACTCGAAACTGAAAAATTCCTCAAGCGCACTCCCTTAAAAAGCTTGACAAAAGAGAATCTTTGGTATATAAAGCGTCAAGGCTATAGCGATCGCCAAATTGCCTTCGCCACCAAGACAACGGAAGATGAGGTGCGGACGTATCGCAAGCAACTGGGGGTCGTCGCCGTTTACAAAGTCGTGGATACCTGCGCCGCCGAATTTGAGGCACTGACCCCTTATTACTATTCCACCTACGAAGAAGAAACCGAAGTTATCCCCTCCGATAAGCGCAAGGTGATGATTCTCGGCGGTGGACCCAACCGGATTGGACAGGGGATTGAGTTTGACTACTGTTGCTGTCATGCGGCTTACGCCCTCGCCAAACAAGGGTTTGAGACAATTATGGTCAACTCCAACCCAGAAACCGTTTCCACGGACTACGACACCAGCGATCGTCTCTACTTTGAACCCCTGACCAAAGAAGACGTTCTCAACATCATTGAAACCGAAAAGCCAGAAGGGATTATCATCCAGTTTGGCGGTCAAACTCCATTAAAACTCGCCGTTCCCCTTCAGGAGTTTTTAAACAATCCCGAAATCCCCACCTCCGTTCCCACCAAAATCTGGGGGACTTCGCCCGACTCCATTGATATTGCCGAAGATCGGGAACGCTTTGAGAAAATCCTGCGCCAACTGGATATCAAACAGCCCCCCAATGGCATCGCCCGCAGTTATGAGGAGGCGTTAAACATCGCCAAGCGCATCGGTTACCCAGTGGTAGTGCGTCCCTCCTACGTCCTCGGTGGACGGGCAATGGAAATTGTCTATTCTGACCTAGAGTTGGAACGGTATATGACCTTTGCGGTACAGGTTGAACCGGAACACCCGATTCTGATTGATAAGTTCTTAGAAAATGCCATTGAAGTCGATGTAGACGCGATCGCCGATCATACGGGTCGGGTGGTGATTGGTGGCATTATGGAGCATATTGAACAAGCAGGGATTCACTCCGGCGACTCGGCTTGTTCGATTCCGTTTATTTCCCTGAGTCCCACAGCAATGGAAACGATTCGCACCAGTACCCATCAATTAGCCACAAAGTTGAAAGTCATTGGCTTGATGAATATCCAGTTTGCGGTGCAAGGGGAAACCGTTTATATCCTGGAAGCCAACCCCAGGGCGTCGCGGACTGTTCCTTATGTCTCCAAAGCCACCGGTGTCCCGTTAGCGGCTTTGGCGTCCCGGATCATGGCAGGAGAAACCCTAGAAGACCTGGGTTTAACCCGCGAACCGATACTCCAGCACATTGCCGTAAAAGAAGCTGTCCTACCCTTTGATAAATTCCCTGGCACCGATGTCATCCTCGGACCAGAAATGCGGTCTACTGGTGAAGTGATGGGGATTGATACGGACTTTGGTAAGGCATTTGCCAAGGCAGAATTAGCCGCCGGTCAGCGTTTACCCCTTTCGGGTACTGTTTTTGTCTCCACCAATAACCGGGATAAAGCCAATGTTGTCCCGGTGGTTCAAGACTTGATGGACTTGGGCTTTAATGTCATTGCCACGGAAGGGACACGCAAAGCCCTTAAGGATCAGGGCTTGGAGGTTGATTTAATCCTGAAACTGCATCAAGGGCGTCCCCATGTCTTGGATGCGATTAAAAATAAGCAGATTCAGTTGATTATTAATACCCCAACCGGAGAAGATGCCCAAGCTGATGGTCGGTTAATTCGGCGCACCGCACTGGCTTACAAAATCCCAATTGTTACCACGATTGCTGGTGCAAAGGCAACAGCCGGGGCAATTCGTTCATTGAAGTCTGAGCCTTTAGATGTGAAAGCGTTGCAAGACTACATTTACGAGACTCAGTAAGCAGTGATCGGCATCAACAATGTCCGGTGACCAATGAACCGTTATCGGGCGTTGCAGATCACAAACTAACTGCCTAAAGTTCAATCCGGGTTTGACTGCCATTGCCTAAATGCCAGCAAATCCAATGGACTTTAGGCGAAAACAGGGATTGAGTTCAGGAAGAATGTATTTGTATATACTTAAAAAAAAGAATCTCCTGATAAATTCTTAAACAAATACGAATTGACCTGAGTTAAAATTACACTGGAAGAAAAATCGACGTAAAATTGGGGTAAGTTGGGTTGTAGAGAATCAGTGATGGGTAAACTCGCGTTGTCTGAACCGACAGCATCGGTATCCTGTACTGCCATTTCCTGAAAATGTGACCTCGACAACAAACAGCAGGAGCAATCCTTAATCATAATCATTCCACCGTAGAATACAGTGTAAGTCATAAACTGCTGCCCCATCGGTCAAATCGCCCAACGTTAATTAAATTAATAGTTAAGCAGATTGTGAATTGCGATGGCTGTATCGGTTTCTCAGGCGGCAACATGTCCCAACAGCACTCAAATTCCGGTGTCTTTGAAATCTCCTCCCATAACACCTATTCCGGATACTCTGGTGATCACCTATCTCCAGATGACCGATCCGACCCAATTCCGTCCAGCGTATCTTAACTACCCCGATGGGATAAAAATGATGTGTATGGATACGCCTGATGTTGCCTTCTATCGTTTCCTGTACAGTACCGTAGGCAAACCCTGGCGTTGGCGCGATCGCTTATCCTACTCCGATGAAGAACTGCAAGAGATTCTCACTGCCTCTGAAACCAGTATTCATGTCCTTTATGTCAACGGTGCGCCCGCCGGATACATTGAGTTGGTCAAGCGTCGAGAGGGACCGTCGGGTCGGTTCTACTCGACGGAAATTGTCTATTTTGGGTTGCGCGAAAACTATCTCGGACGGGGGTTAGGCAAGCATTTACTCAGCCATGGCATTGCTTACGCTTGGAACAAAGGCACACAACGCCTCTGGATTCATACCAGCAATCTGGATAGCCCCTACGCCCTGGATAATTGCATTAAACGGGGCTTTAAAATCTATCGGATTGAGAAAGAACCCATGCCAGAGTTGTATCGGGAACCCTAAGAGGGTGAGGGGGGAGATGATTTTTCTGGGTTAAATGTATCTGTACTAGAAATACTTGCAGCTAGGCTCCAGACGGCGTAACTGAAACATCATCTTTGGCGTCATTGATCCCCCATTTCGCGCCCCCTGAATCATCTCCCACCGCCTCTGCCAATTCGGTTCAGCCCAAAAGTCCTTGAGATACTTGGGTCCCAACCAACCCGGTTCAGCATCAAACCATTTTTCCTGGAGCCGACGCTGTGACATTAACATCACCTTCGCTCCCCGTGCTGCTGCACCCACGGCTAAATGTCCACTCGTCAACCCACCCCCAATAATTAACACCTGCTCACCAGCTATCTGCACGTTCTGTAAATCGACGCTTTGAGCATGGCATAATCGGTCAGTTGGATAAGCCGATGCAATTTTATCTACCCAATCCGGTACAATCTTTCTCCCCGCACCCGTAGCCAAAACCACCCGACGAGCGATGACTGACTGCCCATTGGATAACTCCAGGCGAAATCGAGGGCGTTTGAGAACCGTGGTGGGTTTAAGGCTACTCACATCAGCCCTAACCAGCTTATCCGGCAAGCCCCACTGATGGATAACATTCTGACAAAACTCCTCAAATAGCTGCGTTCCCGGAAGATGATATGGGGGAAAAAATTCCGACTCCCGGTTTTCGGCAAAAGAGCGCAGTGCATAGGGGTTGGGGTGGGGATGGTGAACCGCAGGGGATCTCAGATGAGGGATTTCTAAGGCGGCAAATTGATGGAACCACCGATTCATCCATCTGCCACTAGCGTCAAACACCAAAAACCTATCCCCCATTTTCTTACGCTTTTGCAGCAGATGAGTGACTAGGGTTAGAGCCTGGGGACCTGCGCCAACAATCGCAATGTCAATGTTCGCGGGTAAGGATGCCGAATAATTTGTCATGAAAAATCAGACCCTGGATTTACAATAACGATAATCGTTCTTATGATAATGATTATCATAATTGTGACACCGAGTAACCGCTAGGTGATCGGGCAAGACCTTGAACTGAATAGGGTGTGAGGAGTTACTATGGCAAAAACGTGGTGGAATATCGTTAACCCAGTGGTGTTGGGTGGTACTTGGGCAGTCTGTACAGTCCCAAATGCTTTGGCACAGATTGAGGGGTACAACCCCATCAGTCAAACGAATGCTCTTGAGCAAGTCACCAGTGTCTCTCAGTTACGAGATGTTTCCCCTGGCGATTGGGCGTATGAAGCCTTACGCAGCCTGGTGGAACGCTATGGCTGTATCGCGGGCTATCCCGATGGCACCTATCGCGGGAATCGAGCCTTAACCCGATTTGAGTTTGCCGCTGGTTTGAATGCGTGCTTACAGCAAATTGAGCGTTTACTCCCTAATGGCGAACTGGAGGGGAGTGATTTGGCAACCTTACGACGGTTGGTGCAAGAATTTGAGGCGGAACTGGCGACTCTGGGAGCGCGAGTGGACAATTTGGAGGGTCGAGTCGCCTTTTTAGAAGACAATCAGTTTTCCACAACGACCAAATTTCGCGGAGAAGTCAGCTTTTCCCTGAGTAGCGTGTTTGGGGATGAAAAAGCAGATGGTAGTGGAGAAGAGTTGGAAGATGAAGTGGTTTTCGACAACCGAGTGCGTCTATTTTTAACGACGAGTTTTACAGGGGAGGACTTGTTACTAACTCGCTTGGATGCATTGAATCCGGTTCCTTTTGGTCCGGGTGAAGGAGATAATCCCAATATTACCGGAACTAGCATGACTCGCCTCGCTTTTGATGAAGGTAATGATAATGATGTAGCGATTGGCAAGATAAGATATAGCTTCTCTCTGGGAGAAATGGCAGCGTCACATAATCAGGAAGAGGAGGAACATGGACATGGTGCCGTTAAAGATGCCAAACTTTCCTTTATGATTGATGCCGTTGGCGGCGAGTTTGCCGGAAACTTTGCCAACTATAACGAGTTTTTCTCGGAAGAACTGACGGGGGCAATTTCTCGTTTCGGGCGTTTCAATCCGATTTATTATCAGGGACTCGAAGGCACGGGTGCTAGTCTGACCTATAACTTCAATTCAGCGCTTAATCTATCCTTGGGTTATCTGGCTCCCAATGCTAATGATCCGAGTCAGAAAAACGGGTTGTTTAATGGTAGCTATGCTGCCATTGCCCAACTGGGGATTGAACCGAGCGAAGGTTTGCGTTTAGGTTTAACTTATGTGCGTTCCTATTATCCTGGGGGACAGGTGGTGGTTTCTGGGGAAACGGGGAGTGAATTGGCAAATGTACCGTTTGGGGAAGATACTGCAACGTCAGCTGATCAGTTTGGGCTTTCTGCCAGTTTGCGTCTCAGTCCCGCTTTTACGCTTTCGGGTTGGGGCGGTTTGACCCTGGCTCATGCTCAAGATAATGGTTTTAACAATGGTGTCTTGGTGGGTGAGGGCGATGACGCCACTATTTTTAACTGGGCAGTTACCCTGGCATTGCCTGATTTTGGCTCAGAGGGGAGTTTGCTCGGGTTTGTTGTCGGACAACCGCCGAAGGTGACGGATAATGATGGCGGTTTTGAGGATGATGATACGTCTTGGCATCTGGAAGCTCAGTATCGTTATCAACTCACGGATAATATCGCGATTAATCCGGGGGTGTTCGTGATTCTCAACCCAGAACACGATGATAACAATGACACGATTTGGGTGGGGACGCTTCGCACTATCTTTGAATTCTAGAGACGTAGCAGAAGAGACGTAGCAGGAGCAGGAGAGACGTAGCATGCTACGTCTCTACATTATTAAGAATTGGGTGAAAGGGATTGTCGCCTAGGGGAAAAACGTTTATTATTTGAGAATGATAATCATTTTAAACGGCGTATGGTAACAGCTCAAGCTTCCAGTACCATTCCGGTTACTGTTCTCACCGGCTATCTCGGCGCAGGGAAAACCACCCTGCTCAACCACATCCTCACTTACGAACATGGCAAGAAAGTCGCCGTCATCGTCAACGAGTTTGGAGAAGTTGGTATTGATAACCAATTAGTGATTGATGCCGATGAAGAAATCTTTGAGATGAACAACGGGTGCATTTGCTGTACCGTCCGAGGGGATTTGATGCGGATTATCGGGAACCTAATTAAGCGGCGTAACAAGTTTGACCATCTGGTGATAGAAACCACTGGACTGGCTGACCCCGCCCCCGTAATTCAAACCTTTTTTATTGATGAAGATATGCGGCAGCAACTGCTTTTAGATGCGGTGGTAACGGTGGTGGATGCCAAGCATATTTGGCAGCATTGGGAAGCAGATGAAGCGCAAGAACAGATTGCTTTTGCTGATGTAATTTTGCTCAATAAGACAGATTTAGTCTCCCCGGATAAGTTAGATGAATTGGAGAAGCGGATACGGGGGATGAATGCTCTAGCAAAAATTTACTGCACCCAAAACTCTGAGTTAGGCATGGAGGCGTTACTGGGTGTGAAAGCCTTTGATCTCAACCGTGCTTTGGAGATTGACCCCAACTTCCTCAGCGAAGATGCTCACGAACATGATGAGTCGGTTCATTCCTTTGCTTTGGTTGAATCAAAACCTGTGGATGGGGAAAAACTGAATAATTGGCTCTCGCAATTGTTGCAAACCAAGGGTCCTGATATTTTCCGGATGAAAGGAATTATCAACATGGCTGGAGAAGACCAACGCTTTGTCTTTCAAGGGGTACACATGTTGTTTGATGGTCGAGGCGATCGCGCCTGGAAACCTGGAGAACGCCGGAAAAGCGAACTGGTGTTTATTGGTCGCAATTTAGAGGAAGCGAAGCTGAGAGAGGACTTTAGAGCGTGTCTGGTTTAGGGATTACCCAGAAAAATCTATTAGAACAACAGTGGTGTGGGCAACTCTCGGAGTATGTCACGGCTGTGGCTTGGTCCGTTGATGGGTGTTTAGCCGTAAGTTCAGCGGCGGGGGAGGTTCTGCTGTGGGATGGGGGGAAGGGTGACTCATGCTTAATTCTTGGTTCAGACGACACAGGTGAACAGTCGATTGATTGTCTGGACTTTTCCCCTGATGGGCAATTCTTGGCAGCCGGGGGACAAGATGGTGGGGTGAGAATTTGGCAGGTGAAGCCCCAACTTCAACGGATCACGACTCTCAATAATGCCCCCAAATGGGTTGACCACCTGCGTTGGAGTCCCACGGGTAACCAATTGGCATTTAGTTTAGGGCGTTATGTTCAAGTGTGGGATGGGGCTGAACAAGAAACGATGATCACATTACCTTTTGACTTGTCCTCAGTATTGGGAATGACTTGGCAACCTCAAGGACAGCATTTAGCGATCGCAGGTGATCAGGGTGCTAAAGTTTGGGATAGCCGGAATTGGCATGATGACCCTTATCTTGTTAATATGCCGGCGGCGAGTGTGGCGATTGCTTGGTCACCGGATGGCAAGTATCTCGCGTCTGGTAATCTCGATTTAACGATCACGGTAGTGCAGTGGGGTCATCCTCATCCTTGGGTGATGCGGGGATTTCCCGGCAAAATTCGCAACTTAAGATGGTCAAAATCCATGTCAAATACTGCACCCTTGTTAGCGGCGTCCAGTGGTGAGGGGATTGTGATCTGGAAAAAGCAAACGGATGATCGTCAGGGTTGGGACGCACGGGTTTTAGATCTGCATACTGAAATCGTCCAGGATATCGCCTTTCAACCCAAGAGTTTGCTGTTAGCTTCAGCGAGTAATGATGGTTGGATTTGTCTGTGGCAAAAAGCCAAGCAAATTGCCCAAATTTTGAACGGTGCGCCCCAGGGTTTTTCTTGTCTGGCTTGGCATCCTGGGGGACATCAATTGGCGGCTGGTGGTCAAAATGGGGAGGTTTTAGTGTGGTCAGAATCCAAACGGGGTAAAGGATTTGGTTAATTAGGGTTTGCTGAATAAGGAAAATATATATGTAGAGACGCTTCAAAAGCGCGTCTGGAAAGCTGGCGAAGAGAATAAATAATCAATAAATGACAATAGTAATGGATTTATTTTCTCGGACTGACCAACAAACCAATCCCGAAAAAATTCAGCAAATTAAACACTGGATTTATGAGGTTTTGGAGATTAATGAAAAAATTTCTGTGTCTCTGAGTCAATTGCGTTGTACTGAACCGGGATGTCCACCCATTGAAACTGTTATTGCCATCTTGGACAAACCCCAGCGACAGTATAAAATCCACAAACCTATTGCAGAACTAGAACAAATTGACATTCAAAATTTGCTAGAGAAATCCTAATTTTTGAGAATATCTATGAAACTAAAACAACTTATTTCTCTAGGTTTAATCACTGCCACAAGTGTAACTGTAACCATTTTAGCCGCACCACCGGCTCAAGCAATGCACATTATGGAAGGGTTTTTACCCGTAACCTGGGCAATTTTTTGGTGGATACTCTTCCTGCCTTTTTTTTGGCTGGGACTACGTTCCCTTAATCAGATCACGAAGGATTATCCCGAATTAAAACTGCTGTTGGCTTTAGCTGGTGCTTTTACCTTTGTCTTGTCGGCGTTAAAAATCCCCTCGGTGACAGGTAGTTCGTCCCATCCTACAGGTACAGGACTTGGCGCTGTATTATTTAGTCCCTTAATCATGACAGTTTTGGGGAGTTTTGTCCTTCTCTTTCAAGCCTTATTATTAGCTCATGGGGGGTTGACAACCTTAGGCGCTAATGCATTTTCTATGGCAGTTGTTGGTCCGATTGTGGCGTATGGTTTGTATGGTTTAGTGCTGCAAGTTAGTGGAAGACAAACCGTTGCCCTATTTCTCGCCGCCGCCGTGGCTAATTTAATCACCTACGTTGTCACATCTCTACAATTAGCCCTGGCATTTCCCGCACCAGAAGGCGGTATTTTAAGCTCATTTATCAAATTTGCTGGTATTTTCGCCATCACCCAAATTCCCCTGGCGATTAGTGAAGGATTGTTAACGGTGTTAGTTTGGAATTGGCTCGTTACCTATAGTCAAGAGCAATTACAAGTATTACAGCAGATTAAACCGAAATCACTATGAAACGACAAAGAACAAGCTGGAATAATTGGTTATTAATTTCAGGCGTAATCCTTCTCGCGATTATTCCCTTACTTGCCATTCGAGATTCTGAATTTAGCGGTGCTGATGGACAAGCCGAAGCCGTGATTGGAGAGATTCAACCTGAGTATGAAGCGTGGTTTGAACCTTTGTTAACACCTCCAGGTGGTGAAACTGAATCGCTGTTATTTGCCTTACAAGCTGGGATTGGTGCGGGAACAATTGGTTACGTGATCGGTTTATATCGAGGAAAACATGAACGTAATTCTACATTTAAGTAGGTGGAAAAGATGAAAGTACAATTGCTCCCCCGGATTTCAGACGTTCCACCAGAACGTCTCTACAAACCTTGCTCACCACAATACTGATTCAGCAAACCCTGATTAAATGAGATCGATCATGACTCTCCCTATTGATACCCTTTCTTATAAGAATAACCTGAGAACCCTACCGCCAGAGCAAAAATTACTGTTTGCGTTAGTCGTTTTAGGGATTGCTCTCATGGCTTCCCCTCTAACTCAAGTTTTGATTAGTCTCTGGCTGGCAATTTGGACAATCGGTTATGCCAAAATTCCTATCCAATCTTATTTCAAGCTTCTGGGTGTGAGTAGTCTATTTTTGGGGATGGGTTTGCCAGCATTAATGATTAACATGATAGGGGCTAACCAAATCGATTTAGTTGCCAGTGATCAACTCGGAGGTATTCAGTTAGGGGGGTTATATTTCTATCTCAGTCACAGTGGTTGGCAAGAAGTGGTCAAAATTTTTATCCGCTCTTTGGCTTGTATCTCATGCTTACTTTTTATGCTGCTGACTATTCCATTTGTCGAAATTGTGCAAACCCTACGTCGTTGTCAATTACCCGAAGCGATTGGTGATTTGCTGATGTTAATGTACCGCTTTGTTTTTATTCTGATCAACACTGTGATTGAGTTACGATTAGCACAGCAAGCGAGAGGAGGATATCGCACCTGGACATTAGCGGTTAAAAGTACAAGTTTGCTCGTTAGTCAATTGCTGCAACGGACAATAATTCGCTATCAACAATTTTGTTTGGGGTTTTCCGCTAGGGGATTTACCGATAGATTCTATGGGTTTAATGGACAACATCGGAACTATTCCCAGCGCTATGCCTTAGAAGGAATGATTGGGTGTTTAAGTTTGTCAGGATTAGATATTTATCTGAGAATTAACTAAAAAACTGTGGATTCAGTCCTTTTTTCCCTATCCCCATATCCATGACCCATACATTGATACAACTCAAAGATATCGTTTATACTTATCCAGGTCAAAATACCCCTTTGTTTCGGGGATTAAACCTGAGGATTACTCAATCCAAAAAGACGGCGATTATTGGTCAAAACGGATCGGGCAAATCCAGCCTATTTTTGTTGATAGATGGGTTGCATAAAGTCCAGCAAGGAAAAATCTACTGGAAAAACGAGGAATTAAAATACAACCATAAATTTCTCAATCAATGGCGACAACGAATTGGGTTAGCCTTTCAAGATCCTGAACAACAATTAGTCGCCGGAACAGTGATAGAGGATATCGCTTATGGTTTAGCCAACTTGCAATTACCCAAAGCCGAATTTGAACAGAGACTTGATGACGCGATCGCGGACTTTGTTTTGCAGGAATTAGTCAACCTACCTTTACACTATCTCAGCTTAGGACAAAAGCGGCGCGTTGCTTTAGCGGGTGTGATGGCGTTGAAGCCAGAATTACTCCTTTTAGACGAACCGACGGCTTATTTAGATAGGAGACAAACCCATAATTTTATGCAGGAATTAGATCGGATTCATGAGTCAGGAACAACGGTTGTTCTGGCAACCCATGACTTAGATATTGCCTATCAATGGGCAGATTGGTTCTTGGTTCTCCATCAAGGACAATTGGTTATGGAAGGTGAGGCGGAAGCGGTTTTTTCGCAACGGGAATTAATTGAAGACTTACAACTCGGTTTGCCAACCGTATGGCAAGTCTGGCAAGCCTTACCCAAGCACCTTTGTCGTTCAGAATATACGTCTGTTCCCCGAACAGTGAGTGAACTGAACGAGAAATTGTCAGAAACTCTGACGCAACATCTATCTCAATCCAGACGTTGATCAAACAAAGCAATTATAACAATGACTCAAATTCTTGATGCTTTGCCCCCGAATTTTCCCTCGAAAATCTTATGTGGCTATTTCAATCAGACGAGACAAGTTCAGATTGTGCGGATTGTCAATATTTCCAATTGGTACTTTGAGCGAGTCGTATTTCCTCGCCAATATCTCTTATTTGAAGCCTGTTCTGAGGCTCAACTTGAAATTTATACAGGGGCAATGAGCCAGGGAATTTTTCTAGATAGAATTGGCTGCGATCGGTTACGCATTCAACAGGAATTCATCCGAGCGCCCAACAAAGACTTAAAAAAACTCCCAGTTTTTCATCCTTCAAGCCACCGAACCTTCAACTAGCCAGAAGCTTTACCTGTATAAAACGGGCGGGTGCTGACCTGATTTTGACCTACTTTGCTAAAGATGTCGCCTTGATGTTGCAGGGAACGTAAACATTCCATCTGCCGCTAATTGGAGTTATACCAACCGAGACTATCATCCTAAAAGACAACCATGATACAGACAACAAAACAAACGGAATCGGAAATCGTAAACCTTCCCAAACGAGGGATGCCAGTCACGATTATTACTGGATTTCTGGGGAGTGGTAAAACCACCTTAGTTAATCAAATTCTCGAAAATAAGCAGAATTTGAAAGTCGCTGTTTTAGTGAATGAGTTTGGAGATATCAATATTGACTCCCAGCTTCTGGTTTCTTTTGATGAAGATATGGTGGAGTTGAGTAATGGTTGTATCTGCTGTACAATTAATGATGGGTTGGTTGATGCTGTTTATCGCGTTTTAGAACGAGAAGACCGGATTGACTATTTATTTAATTTCCGTTTCACTTCAGTTTTGTCATCACTCCAATTATTCCATTATGACCTTATCTCAATCAAAGCCGATGGCGTTAAATGGTGTAATGCCATCCCTTTCAACTTCCGATAAACCCCTTGTCTCTGACGAAGAAATGAGGCAAGCCGTCCGTACTTTATTACTGGGATTGGGAGAAAATCCAGACCGCGAAGGATTACAAGATACCCCTAAGCGTGTGGTTAAAGCCTTAAAGTTTTTGACATCGGGTTATCACCAATCCCTGGATGAATTACTCAATGGTGCAGTATTTACCGAAGATGCTAATGAAATGGTGCTGGTGCGGGATATCGATATTTTTAGCTCCTGTGAGCATCATATTTTACCGATTCTTGGTCGCGCTCACGTTGCCTATATTCCCAATGGTAAGGTGATTGGACTGTCCAAAATTGCTCGGATTTGCGAAATGTATGGGCGGCGCTTGCAAGTACAGGAACGTCTGACGGCACAGATTGCCGATGCACTCACGGAATTACTCAAGCCTCAAGGTGTAGCCGTAGTTGTGGAAGCGACGCATCTGTGCATGGTGATGCGAGGTGTGCAAAAGCCAGGGTCTTGGACTGTGACCAGTGCGGTGCGAGGGGTGTTTGCTGAGGATGCCCGGACTCGCCAGGAGTTCATGGATTTGGTGCGACATAACCCAAGGTTTAATTAGCGTGCCTGTTCGTTAGGGGTGATCTCCTAATCCTAGGAGAAAGCCCTTTTCTTGCGTCTTGATGAGAATACTTCTTACTCTACAATTGGTTTAGGGCGTTAATTGTCCCCACCTACTTACTCAACCGGAGGAATTTTATGACCCCTAGTGTCAAACAAGTTCGTCCCACGTCTGTCACCGCTTCTGTCACCGCTTCTGGGCGGGGAATACCTGTTACCATCATCACGGGTTTTTTGGGGAGCGGCAAAACCACGCTGCTCAATTATATTTTGCATAATCGTCAGGATTTGAAGATAGCCGTTATTGTTAATGAATTTGGCGACATTGATATCGACTCCAAACTCTTGGTATCGATTGATGAAAATATGGTGCAACTGAGTAATGGTTGCATTTGCTGCACGATTAATGAAAATCTCGTTGATACGGTTGATGGGTTAATTCACCGTGATGATCCAGTGGATTACATCCTGGTTGAAACCACGGGGGTGGCAGATCCGTTGCCAATTATGCTGAGTTTTATCACCACAGAATTACAAACGGTTACTCACATTGATTCCATATTGACGGTTGTTGATGCCGAATCGTTGACGCCGAATCACTATGACAGTGAAGCGGCACTGAATCAACTCATTTTTGCCGATATTATTCTATTGAACAAAACCGATTTGGTTGCCCCAAAACGAATCAATCAACTCAAGGAGTATATTCATTCCCTGAAACCTGGAGCTAGAGTCCTCCAAACCCAATATGGACAGGTGTCATTACCACTGATTTTGGATGTGAACCTTAATCAGCCTAACACCTATCAACGTGCAGCACCAGCCGAGCATCATCTGGCTGATGATCATCAGTCTCACCA
This sequence comes from Coleofasciculus chthonoplastes PCC 7420, assembly GCF_000155555.1. GTDB lineage: Bacteria > Cyanobacteriota > Cyanobacteriia > Cyanobacteriales > Coleofasciculaceae > Coleofasciculus > Coleofasciculus chthonoplastes_A. Next base: position 34,690 of record NZ_DS989867.1, on the reverse strand, counting down.
TCTGGAACATGATCAGTTTATGGCAGTGTCATTTGAGAGCGATCGCGCCTTAAATCTGCCCAAATTTCAAGCCTTTATCGATAACCTACCCACCAATGTTTATCGGGGTAAGGGCATTCTCTGGTTTCAGGGGAGTCAGTTACGCCATCTGTTTCAATTAAGTGGTAAGCGATGTGATATGAAAAGTGAACGTTCTCACCCTCCTCGTTGTAATCAACTCGTTTTCATTGGACGCGACTTGGATGCCCAGCAAATTCAGAGCCAACTTAGGACTTGTCTGGCATCAGAGCAAGTGTCAGTCAGATGAATGTTAATGTCTTACCTTTTAATGTCTTACCTTTTGAACTCGGTCTGCCTTTGGCGGTATCGCCGGAGAAAATTGATGCCCAAACTGGCAAGATACGCGATCGCGGCGCACAGCACAATCGTGGCACCAGAGGTAAAATTGAGGACGTAGGAAAGCCACAATCCGGCTGTGGTAAAGATCATACACAGCAAGCTAGCCAGTAGCATCATTTTCTTCAAGTCCTTGACATACAGATTCGCGATCGCGGCAGGCATAGACAGCAGGGCAATCAGTAAAATTACGCCCACCACCTGCATCAGCATCACCACCGTCAGCGCAATAATTCCCATCAGCATCAGGTAAAGCCCATTCACGGGTACATTCCGCACTGTGGCAAAGGTTTCGTCAAAGGAGATCGCCAATAACTCTTTGTAAAACATGTCGCAACTGAGTTTTACGCTGCACCCAGCCCATTGTCAACGCCGCCATCAGACTGAAGGCGCTTGCCCCTAGCACTGGATTAAATCCCAAGAAAAATCCCATACCCACACCCCCATAGGCGGCGTGGGCAATGCCTCCAGCGATAAACACAATCCGATTGACCACCACAAAGCTGCCAAAACCGACTACAGACACGATTCCTAAAGCCAGGATTGTGGTAACTAGACGGCGATAATTTGGCATGGGTTAGTCTCCTTTGCTGGATTGATAGCAGGTTGGACTTTGGCAACGCTCATTTTTGATAATGATAATCATTATAATCACCGATGACAATTTTGTCGTCGGTAAAAAAGGTAAGTAGCGGATAAACTTGTTGCGATTCTTGCTTTTAGGTGAGGGTTGCTCGTCGTCCATAGCGAATCTGCAATTCTTCAAAAAATTGAGCGGCGGCAGATAACCTTGGCATCACCACCAAGATCTCTCAACCGTCCGCTCCAGCGCGTTGTTATGCCGCGTTGCTTACCAGTTACCCACAACTCTAAATTAACTTGCTCTTGCAGAATTGCCGCAACTAGATTAAACTTAGTCTGTAGACTTAGTTCTTTTGGGCTATGGAAACAGTAAACATTCATCAGGCTAAAACAAACCTTTCTCGGCTATTGTCCCGTGTGGAACTCGGAGAGGAAATCGTTATTTCAAACCGAGGTATCCCAATTGCTAAACTTGTTCCATTTCGGACATCCTTAGATCGACGGTCTAGTTTGGGACAAGATCGAGAGATGTTTACTGTACCAGATGACTTTAATGCTCCTTTACCAGAAGATATTTTGGTGGCATTTGAGGGCGGCGCAGAGTGAGACTTTTACTAGATACACAATGCTGGCTATGGTGGTTTGCTCAACCAGAAAAATTAAATGAGAACGTAATTGAGCAGATCGCGGATGAAACCAATGAAGTATGGTTCTCAGTTGCCAGTGTTTGGGAGATGGGAATTAAAGTTTCAATTGGTAAGTTGCCACTGCCAGAGCAAATAGATGATTATGTCTCTACTCGTATGACTCAACTAGGAGCTAGATCGTTAGAGATCACTGCTTCTCATGCTTTGCGGGTAGCTGCATTACCTTTACATCATCGTGACCCTTTTGACAGAATGCTGATTGCACAAGCTCAACTAGAAGACATGACACTTGTAAGTGCAGATTCGACATTTAACCAATATGAAGTCTCTTTACTCTGGGCGGCTAGTTCCTAGTTTTTATCAAGCTTCAAAATTGGTATAAGGAACCAGCATAAAGCAGTAAAAGCAGCACTGATAGAAGTCAGTAAAGCAAATGGAATTTTGAAGTCATACAGCCAACCCCCGAAAATAGGAGGGTTTCCAATTTTTACTGGAGAATGCCAAGTTGAATAATTAGGATAACCAAAATGTTTATATGAATCAGTCGAATGGAGAGTAAACCTCATGCCTGAAGAACTCGTCCCGATCTTTCGCGTTGCGGATGCCCGTGAAACTGCAAAATGGTACGCTCGACTCAAATTTGTCATTGAAGGAGAGCATCGTTTCGCCCCGGAATTTCCCTTGTACCTCTTTCTCCGCCGTGGTGTCAATGCACTCCACCTGTCGGAACATGAAGGCGACGCTCGGTCAAACACGCTTGTCTATTTATATGTCCATGATGTTGATGAAATCGCTGCCGAGTTCAACGTTGAAGTTGAGGATCAACCATGGGCACGCGAAGTAGAATTGACCGATCCAGATGGAAACCGATTACGCATTGGACAATTAAAAAATTAAGTTATGACTATCTGGGCAATATTGATCGAATACATAGTATAGAAGACTGCGGCGCAGCTTGTCTGGCATCCGTTGCCAAACATTATGGGCAAATTTTTAGTATTACTCGCACCCAACAACAACTGGCTCAAATTGACGCCCAGATTATCGCTCTCGATAGACAGATTACCGCAGAACGCGATCACACCAACCGCACCATTACAAATTCGTGAGTAACCGAGCTTTGGTGAGAATCAAGTTGAGAACGGTTTCTTCTGTGGCAATAATATCGGCTCTGCCTTCCATACCCGATTGAATGACACAAGGGCGTTCACCTTCACTCAACTGAAACAGTCCTGGCTGAATCGTGACTTCATAAAAAGCATGAGTGGCAGAAGTTGTACTGGCTTGAGTGGAACTGGCGATCGCCTGTGGAGTTAGGGTGGGCATAGTCACATCTGGAGAAATGGCAGTCACTGTACCTGGGAGAGTGCCGTAGTCCGGATAGGGACAGGCTGAGACGCGCATTTGCACCCGTTGACCCATTTCGACTTGGCTGATATCTTGAGATGACACGAAGGCTTTAATCACCAAAGGTGCTGCACTGGGGGAAATTTGCGCGATCGCATCTCCGGCACGGACAACTTGTTGGACGTTGCGAAGATGCAGTTGCTGGATAATACCAGAGGCTGAGGCGCGGATCATCGTGTTTTGAAGTTCCGTTTCAATTTGCTGAAGTTCATCCTGGTTGCGACTGAGTTGGTTCGAGAGTTCCCCGCGATGTTGAATGAGCTGCTCTCGTTCTTGGTTTAATCGAGATAGGCTGGCTTTTCCAGTGGCGCGTTCTTGGGCAATTTTCTCCTTCGCCATTGTCACCATTGCCTCACTGGGGTTGAGTGCGGCTAATGCCCCTTTTCGTCTAGCTTGGGCAGCATCTACACCCGATGAGAGTCGTTCAATCTCTTGTTTTTGTGCCAGGATGGTAGCTTTTTGGGCTTCTAGGGCTTGTTCTTGTTGAGTCACAGCCAGTTGAACTTCCTGGAATTGATCCTGAGAAAGAGCGCCAGATTCGGCGATTGGCTGATAGCGATCGCGGCGCACAGCACAATCGTGGCACCAGAGGTAAAATTGAGGACGTAGGAAAGCCACAATCCGGCTGTGGTAAAGATCATACACAGCAAGCTAGCCAGTAGCATCATTTTCTTCAAGTCCTTGACATACAGATTCGCGATCGCGGCAGGCATAGACAGCAGGGCAATCAGTAAAATTATGCCCACCACCTGCATCAGCATCACCACCGTCAGCGCAATAATTCCCATCAGCATCAGGTAAAGCCCATTCACGGGTACATTCCGCACTGTGGCAAAGGTTTCGTCAAAGGAGATCGCCAATAACTCTTTGTAAAACAGCGCGACCAAAATGACGATAATTATATTGAGCGCCAGCATAATCCAGAGATCGCGTCTAGGAACAGAGAGAATACTACCAAATAAATAACTCCTTAGATTTGCCGTATAGCCCGGTGTCAAATCAACAAAAATTATCCCAATTGCCATACCAATTGCCCATAACATACCAATGACAGTATCTTGTCGCAACTGAGTTTTACGCTGCACCCAGCCCATTGTCAACGCCGCCATCAGACTGAAGGCGCTTGCCCCTAGCACTGGATTAAATCCCAAGAAAAATCCCATACCCACACCCCCATAGGCGGCGTGGGCAATGCCTCCAGCGATAAACACAATCCGATTGACCACCACAAAGCTGCCAAAACCGACTACAGACACGATTCCTAAAGCCAGGATTGTGGTAACTAGACGGCGATAATTTGGCATGGGTTAGTCTCCTTTGCTGGATTGATAGCAGGTTGGACTTTGGCAACGCTCATTTTTGATAATGATAATCATTATAATCACCGATGACAATTTTGTCGTCGGTAAAAAATCGATTTGAGTCAGTTGCCACCGTCCAAATGAACAGCAGGGGACTCAAGTCTGGCGGGTAATGTGTGCGATCGCATTGCTTCGTCCCAATTCTGAGGCGGCGCGAGGTGTTGAGGGGAAACCGTCTCAGGGTCATCAAAGTGTTAGCGCCAGTCTCTGTGAGATGATTAGGGTGGCGGATGAGGAAGAACTGGAAGCCGCTATGCTGCTTTCTTGTCCGTCGTATGGAGAGGGCGTCAAACAGAGGTTGAACGGGTTAAATCGACTCTTTGACTCCCGAACAGTGGGTTACATCTGAATTAAAATGACTGGAAAGTAGGAGGACAAGCAAGCCGATGAGTTTAGTTATTTCTGATGAAATTATTAGGGCAAGTGGATTATCTGAACCTGATTTCCTCTTAGAAATTGTTCTGCTGCTATTTAAGCAGAAAAAAATCAGTCTGGCTAAGGCAAGTCATTTGTTAGGGATACCCCGAATTCGGTTTCAGCACGAATTAGCGTCTCGTCAGATTCCGATTCACTATGATGTGGAGGATTTTGAAACAGATTTAAGCAATTTACGGGCAGCAGGACGGTTGTGATTGTTATTAGTGATACGTCTCCTATTACTAATCTGGCGGCTGTCGGACATTTGTCTTTATTGCAGCAACTCTATGGGGATATCATTATTCCTGTTCTTCATTTATAGAGTTCATCTCTCTTTTAAATAGTCACAGGTAACTGGCTAATTATCTCAAGGTATCAATCCTCAGTAAAGTGAGTATTTATGCTTAGTGTTCTCGGAGACCAACCTGTAACCTATCGTGCTACATATTGAAGTGCGGATTGTGGGTTAGAAATTAGACGACGATGCGCGACAGAGGGGGGACACCAAAATTAGGGAAGGGTGAGGATCACCATTGTAGAGACGTTGTATGCAACGTCTCTACATAAATTCTGTACGCTGTGCTAAGAAATGTTAAGGAGTCTCAAATTCTGACTGTTCCCTGTTCACTGTTCACTGTTCAATAGCTAAGGTAGAAAGATAGTTTGGTCACGTTCCACCGGATCAGGATTCGCCGTTGCCGTAGCGGTCAGCCCAATGATGTATTCATTGCCGTTGAGTTACCGTAGTTAAGTACGAGAGTCACTGTACAAGCCTAGAGTTCAGCCTAGCTGTTCGTTCCCTGCCAGTTAGGGATGATTCTCCTTTTCGATTGTCAGGTGTACATTTACTAATCTGGGAAACATTTCCAACAATGTCTCCAAGCCAATACTACAGCATCACCCACCGACTATGCAGACTATCGAAAAGACAGAAACCAAACTCCTAGAGCTGAAAACCCGCCTGAGTGAGATTACCGATATCGAAGCCGCCGCGTCTTTGTTGTATTGGGATCAGGCAACCTATATGCCGCCCAAAGGCGCAGCCGCTCGGGGACGGCAGTTAGCAACGTTGCAACAAATTTCTCATAGTAAATTTACTGATCCAGCCATGGGTGAGCTTCTAGAGGACTTACGCTCCCTAGAAGCCAGTTTGCCCTACGACTCGGATGAAGCCAGTTTAGTGCGGGTTACCCGCCGCAAATATGAGCGGGCGGCGCGGGTTCCTGCGACGTTTATGGCAAAATTTTCTCGCCATCGTACCGATACGTATGGGGCTTGGGTTGCCGCACGCCCGGACAATAATTTTGCGGCTGTTGAACCCTATCTGGAAAAAACCCTGGAGTTGAGCCGGGAATTGGCGAACTTTTTCCCCGGATATGATCATATTGCTGATCCGTTAATTGATTTTGCCGATTATGGGATGCAAGCGGGCTTTTTGCGATCGCTGTTTGCCCAGTTGCGAGACGAATTAGTGCCGATTGTGGAAGCGATTACCGCCCAACCGATGACGGATGATCGGTGTTTGCATCAATATTATCCGGCTCAAGATCAGTTAGCCTTTACCTTAAAAATCATTGAGCAGTTGGGGTATGACTTCCAACGGGGACGACAAGATCAAACCCATCACCCCTTTATGATTAACTTCTCTACAGAGGATGTGCGAATTACTACTCGCGTCTACGACAATGACTTAGGACAGGCGCTGTTTAGTAGTATTCATGAAATGGGTCATGGGTTGTATGAACAAGGGATTAGCCCAACCTTGGAAGGAACGCCCTTAGCGGGTGGGACTTCGGCAGGGATTCATGAAAGCCAATCTCGGCTGTGGGAAAATATCGTCGGGCGCAGTCGCGGCTTTTGGCAATTCTTCTATCCCCAACTACAAGCTGCGTTTCCCCATCAACTTAAGGATATTTCCTTAGAGACATTCTACCGAGCCATCAACAAAGTCGTGCGATCGCTCATTCGCACGGATGCAGATGAGGTGACGTACAACCTGCATGTGATGATTCGCTTTGATTTGGAACTGGACTTGCTAGAAGGAAAATTAGCCGTCAGGGACTTACCGGAAGCCTGGAGAGAACGCTATCGGTCTGATTTAGGCATTGTCCCCGAAACGGATATGGATGGCGTTCTCCAAGACGTTCACTGGTATACCAGTCAAATTGGCGGGATGTTCCAATGCTATACCCTAGGCAACTTGATGAGCAGCCAAATTTTTGAAGCCGCCTTAGTCGCTCATCCGGAAATCTTAGCTAATATTGAGCAAGGACAATTCAGTACCTTGCATAATTGGTTAAGAGAAAACATATACCAACACGGTTGCAAGTACACGGCGGCTGAATTAATCAAGGGCGTCACTGGTGCAGATTTGCACATCGCTCCATTCATCCGTTATATCCGGCAAAAGTACGGGCAACTTTACGATTTGTAAAGATTGCTTGATTTTTCCTGTGTGGCTCAACCGCATAAAACACTCATGCAGCAAGGTTTTAATTAACTGACCTGCTCAATTACCCCTGTTACCCTGCGCCCGAAAAAAAGTGGTTACGCTTCTGTTACCGCTTTGAAGTAGGGCGTTTTTCCGGAGTCATACCTCTCGACTTCTATCCTTTTTGAAGAAAGCGCTTGGGACGTTGTAATGCTCAATCTAATCCAGAATGTACTCGATTGTGAAGAACGCAATGATTTACGCCAATTTGCCAGTCAATTAAAACAGTCAGGACCCCGGTATTTACTGCGAAACGATATTCTGTCTGATTTTAGTAAATACTGCGCTGACCAGGAGAAACCGGACTATTTTTATCATTCCTCGAATCTAGGACGACTGATTTATTACACCCAGGAAATTATTCTCGATCAGGAAAGTCTTTATCTAATCATCCGCCCCAAGATTGCCGAACAAGAAGCGTTTCAAGTTCTAGAAGACTTAACCGTTGAGCCGATCACGATTCAAACACTGCTCGATGTGCGCGATCGCTTCGTCAACCATTATCGTCCTAATGAAGGGGATGTCCTGGAACTGGATTTTAAGCCATTCTATGATTATAGTCCAATTATTCGGGACTCGAAAAACATTGGCAAGGGGGTTCAGTTTCTGAATCGCTTTCTGTCTAGTAAGCTGTTTCAAGATCCGCGCCAATGGCAAGAGTCGCTATTTAATTTCCTCAGTCTCCATGAAGTACAAGGGACTCAACTGCTAATTAACGGACGGATTAAAAGCCAACAACAGCTTTCTGATCAGGTGAAATTAGCCCTGGGATTTGTGAGCGATCGCGCCGAGGATGAACCTTATGAAAGTTTTCGTTTCAAGCTGCAAGACATGGGGTTTGAAGCGGGTTGGGGGAATACAGCAAGTCGCGTCCGAGAAACCCTAGAAATCCTGGATGAACTGATTGATTCTCCGGATCACCAGGGATTAGAAGAATTTCTGTCCCGTATCCCGATGATTTTCCGGATTGTCTTAGTTTCCATTCATGGGTGGTTTGGACAAGAAGGCGTTTTAGGGCGTCCCGATACCGGGGGTCAAGTGGTTTATGTCCTGGATCAGGCTCGGAGTTTAGAAAAGCAGCTACAAGAAGATATTAAACTGGCTGGGTTAGAGTTGCTCAAGGTCAAGCCCAAAGTTATTATCTTATCCCGGTTAATTCCCAACAATGATGGCACTCGTTGTAACGAACGCCTAGAAAAAGTTCATGGTACGGATAATGCTTGGATCTTGCGGGTTCCCTTCCGAGAATTTAATCCCAACTATACCCAGAACTGGATTTCTCGGTTTGAGATTTGGCCCTATCTGGAAACCTATGCGATTGATGCGGAAAAAGAACTCCGGGCAGAATTTCAAGGGGTTCCTGATTTCATTGTTGGCAACTATTCAGATGGTAACTTGGTGGCATTTCTCCTATCCCGCCGCATGGATGTAACCCAGTGTATTGTCGCCCACGCCTTGGAAAAGTCTAAATACCTATTTAGTAATCTCTACTGGCAGGAATTAGAAGACCAATATCATTTCTCGATCCAATTTACTGCTGATTTGATTGCCATGAATGCGGCGAACTTTATTATCAGCAGTACGTATCAGGAGATTGTTGGCAAGCCGGATAGTGTGGGTCAGTATGAATCCTACCAGAATTTCACCATGCCAGATTTGTATCATGTGGTGAATGGAATTGAGTTATTTTCACCTAAGTTTAATGTGGTGCCGCCGGGAGTGAATGAACAGGTTTACTTCCCCTATACTCGTAGTGAGGATCGAGTGCCTCGCGATTGTGAACGGTTAGAGGAGTTACTTTTTACTTTAGATGATCCGTCTCAAGTTTATGGCAAGTTAGATGATCCGACAAAGCGTCCTCTCTTCTCAATAGCACGTCTTGACCGGATTAAAAATCTGACGGGTTTAACGGAATGTTTTGGTAAGAGTAAAGCGTTACAAGAACAGTGTAACCTGATTTTCGTTGCTGGGAAATTACGCACGGAAGACTCGACGGATAACGAGGAAAAGGATGAAATTGTTAAACTTTACCGACTCATCGACGAGTACAATTTACATGGCAAAATTCGCTGGTTAGGCGTGCGCTTACCGAAGCTGGATTCGGGGGAAATCTACCGCGTGATTGCGGATCACCGAGGAATTTTTGTTCAACCTGCGCTGTTTGAAGCGTTTGGTTTGACTATTTTGGAAGCGATGATTTCCGGGTTGCCCACGTTTGGCACGCAGTTTGGGGGTCCGTTGGAGATTATTCAGGATAAAGTGAATGGGTTCTTAATTAACCCTACGAATCTGGAAGAAACTGCCCAGAAGATTTTGGAGTTTCTGTCTAAATGTGAACAAAATCCTGATTATTGGTTGGAGATTTCCAATCGGGGAATGGAACGGGTGTACAGTACCTATACCTGGAAGATTCACACCAGCCGCCTGTTATCCTTGGCGCGGATTTATGGGTTTTGGAATTATACCTCGAAAGAAAAACGGGAGGATTTGTTGCGGTATATTGAGTCATTGTTCTATCTTATTTACAAGCCTCGCGCCCAACAGTTGTTAGAAGAACATCTGAAGCGTTGATTGTTTGGCGAGGATCGACAGATAAGATGGAATGTAGGGGCGGGTTGAGGAACAAAATTAACAGTGAAACCGATAACATTTTGACCAAAACCCGCCCTGTCTCATCCTGTCACTTTAGCGTGCGATCGCGGTGTAAAACAGATAGGTTGGGTTATCGGGTTGAGGATAAATTGTAGTGGGGAATAGGGCGGGTTTCGTTGTTGAGTTTGAGGTGGGTTTCTCGATTGAATCCTTAAACCCGTCCCTACAGATGTGCAATGTTAATATTAGGAAGGCAATGCGCCGGAAAATCAGGTAGGTTATATTGTCCAATTTAGGTTAATTGATAAATAGAATATCGATAAATAAGCGTTAATGTAGGGGCGGATTTAGGAAAAAAATTAATAGTGAAAACCATAACATTTCGACCAAAACCCGCCCGGTCTCATCCTGTCACTTTAGCGTGCGATCGCGGTGTAAAACAGATAGGTTGGGTTATCGGGTTGAGGATAAATTGTAGGTGGGGAATAGGGCGGGTTTCGTTGTTGAGTTTGAGGTGGGTTTCTCGATTGAATCCTTAAACCCGTCCCTACAGATGTGCAATGTTAATATTAGGAAGGCAATGCGCCGGAAAATCAGGTAGGTTATATTGTCCAATTTAGGTTAATTGATAAATAGAATATCGATAAATAAGCGTTAATGTAGGGGCGGATTTAGGAAAAAAATTAATAGTGAAAACCATAACATTTCGACCAAAACCCGCCCGGTCTCATCCTGTCACTTTAGCGTGCGATCGCGGTGTAAAACAGATAGGTTGGGTTATCGGGTTGAGGATAAATTGTAGGTGGGGAATAGGGCGGGTTTCGTTGTTGAGTTTGAGGTGGGTTTCTCGATTGAATCCTTAAACCCGCCCCTACAGATGTGCAATGTTAATATTAGGAAGGCAATGCGCCGGAAAATCAGGTAGGTTATATTGTCCAATTTAGGTTAATTGATAAATAGAATATCGATAGATAAGCGTTAATGTAGGGGCGGGTTTAGGAAAAAAATTAATAGCGAAAACCATAACATTTCGACCAAAACCCGCCCTGTCTCATCTGTTCTCATCTATCTATCAGGAAAAAATCATCTTGATTTAATGATCATCGGATTAACTGAAAGTAAACCCAGTTTCCCCGATGCATTCCTTTTGAAGAGAAATAGCCAAACCTAAACTCTAAAATGGGATGTATTTAACAATGATAGCTCGATCAACACTCCGATGAAATTTTCCAGCCGTCTGCTCAAATTATTATGTAAAGCCTTACCCAAATTTGACCCTTTTTCACTACAGTTGCGATTAACAGTAGGTATCGCCGCCGTATCGATTACGGGATTAAGTGCTGTTGCCATCTGGACGAGTTGGTACACGCAGCAAATCCTGATTCAAGCCCAAAAAAATCATATTCAATATCTTAGCGATCGCTTCCCCCATGAGGTAGAACTGTACAGTGAAATGATGCCCCTAGAAATAGGGATGCAAAAGACGATTGAAAACTTAACTACGGGAGATACGCTGTTATGGGTGCGTCGTTCTGATGGCTCAATTACCGCTCAATCCTCAGCCTTACAGCTTAATCCAACCAATCATTTATTGTCCTCACAGATACCCCTAATCCCTAAATTATATCGGGTGAACGGACGCTATTGGATCGCCTGTGGTACTCCCTTACAGGTGCAGGGTGAACGGCTGGGTAAGATTTATGTGGCAAAGGATATTACCAGCGAACAAGCTATGTTTTTGAGTTTAATTCGCACGTTAGGGATTGCCAGTTTGCTCTCCATTACCGTTATGATTGTGGTCATTTCCTTTTATATTAAGCGATCGCTGCAACCGTTATGTCAGATGAGTCAACTCACCCAAACCATTTCCGCTGACGATTTAGGACAAGCGCGGCTGCATCTGGATAAAGCGCCGAGTGAGATGAAAGAATTAGCGCAAACCTTTGATAATATGTTAAATCGCCTGTTTGAGGCATGGGAACAACAGCGGCAATTTGTCAGTAATGTGTCCCATGAATTGCGAACGCCGTTGACGATTGTTTCTGGATATCTACAAAGCACATTACGGCGCGGTAAAAACTTAACGCCACCTCAGCAGGAAGCCTTGGGAATTGCTGCCGCTGAAGCCGACCGGACGGTTCAACTATTACAAGATTTATTGGACTTAGCCCGGGTTGATCATGGCAGAATGCATTTTCATTTAGAACTATTTGTGCTTAATGATTTAGTTGCCGAAGTTGTAGAGATGGCGGTACAATATAGTAATCGAGTGATTGATAGTGATATAAATAGGGAACTTATTGAAGTTTTAGCCGATCGCGATCGCCTCAAGCAAGTGTTACTAAATTTAATTGACAATGCGGTAAAATATTCAGACCCCGATCAACCTGTTACCGTCAAATTAGACAAACCAGGAGAACAGGTAAGGATTCAGGTATGCGATCGCGGACAAGGTATTCCCTTAGCGCAGCAATCTCGTATCTTTGAGAGATTTTATCGCGGGGATGAGAATCGCGCCCGTTCGCCTGGAGGGACAGGTTTAGGCTTATCGATTGTGAAGACTTTGGTAGAAGGAATGGGGGGTCAAGTTAGCGTGCGATCGCAACTGAGTCAAGGGAGTGTATTTACGGTATTATTGCCTGCACCAAGTTAGAGATAGCCTCTCAGCTAAAACAAGAAAAATTGTTATCACATAGTTGCGTAGGGTGGGTTAGGCGGGACTTAAATTCAGGCGATAATGATTAATGAACTATCCGCCGTAACCCACCGATAAGCTGTCATGCATTTAAATTGGGAATGGGTAGCGAGCAAGATGCAAAGCCTGCGGCATGGCTTCGCTAAACGCACTATGGCAATGATTTTGCCATTATTGACATTAAGGTTTAAATGCTGAATAGCTTATTAATCGGGTTCGTTCGTAACATTTTATAAAGGGCGCAAGTCTTTGCGCCCCTACGAACGGCATATATTATTTAAATAAACGCGACGTTGATGTCCAATTCTCCACTGGTATAAACTCTACCTAATACAGTTTTTTCCTGATTTCAACCGTTAACTTTAATTGTGTCCACCCACTTAAATTCATGGATATCGCGCAGTTCTATCAAGCCTGTAACCCAAGTCCCCTGAAATTTGCCAATCCCCAGGATCAGAAGTATTATATCGATTTTTCCTCGGTGCGTGGCGGTAATACAATTAAGGAAATAGGCAGAACAATTACTCGACTATCTCCCAATAAACCAACCTGCCAATTGTTTACCGGACATATCGGTTGTGGCAAGTCTACGGAATTGCAGCAACTCAAGCTGGGATTATAGAAACAGGGCTGTCATGTTGTGTATTTTGAGTCTAGCCACGTCTTAGAAATGGCAGACGTTGACGTGACAGATATCCTACTCGCGATCGCGCGATCGGTGGCAGAAAGTTTGGAAGCGGTTAAAATCAGACTACAACCCGCCTATTTTGTCAACCTGTTTCGCGAGATGGGCGATTTCTTGCAAACCCCCATCGAGTTATCTGAAGCCAAGTTTTCCCTACCTGGGGGAATTGCCGAAATTACCACCAAGATGAAAGATAGTCCCCGGCTGCGTTCTCAGTTACGCCAGTATTTAGAACCGCGCACCAATGGAATTTTAAAGGCGATTAATCAGGAACTTTTAACACCCGCTACGGAGAAACTAAAGCGGATTGGTAAAAAAGGATTAGTCGTAATCATCGATAATCTTGACCGCTTGGATAACACGATTAAACCCACAGGTGAGCTTCAGCCTGTTTACTTATTTGTAGACCGAGGCGAACAGTTAAAGCAACTAAATTGTCACGTTGTTTATACCATTCCCTTATTTTTAATCTTTTCCAATGCTTTGGGGCGATTAACTAATCGATTTGGCGTTGATCCCAAAATCTTACCGATGGTTCCCGTGCAATTGCGTCAAGGCGGTGAATGTCGAGAAGGGATAGCGCTGCTGCAACAAATGGTATTAGCGAGAGCATTTCCAGATATGAATCTGGTTCAGCGCCTAGATTCGATATCAGAACTCTTTGATCATCCCGATACGTTAAAGCGATTGTGTCAAATCAGTGGTGGACACGCACGGCAATTACTCATGCTAATCAACCGATGTCTTGAGCGAGATGATCCACCCTTTTCGCGAGATTGTCTTGAAGATATTATTCGGTTTCGGCGGAATGAATTAACCTTAGCTATTACCGAGGATGAATGGATATTTTTACGGGAAGTAGCACAGCAGAAAAGTTTGCGGGGAGAAGAGAAATATCAAGTTTTGATTCGCGACATGTTCGTCTTTGAATATCGAGATTCTCAGGGGTCTTGGTTTGATATTAATCCCATGTTGGCAGAAGCCGCAGAATTGTAGGGGGCAATGACGTTATTTAAGCTCAACCCCTCACCCCCAGCCCCTCTCCCACCCTTGGGGAGAGGGGAGCAAGAAACAAGTAATTGTCGTAATTGTAGGGTGAGGAGAGCGAAGCGTAACGCACCAAATAATATGAAGTAAAACGTTAAATTGGGTATTAGTAGCGAGCAAGATGCAAAGCCTGCGGCATGGCTTCGCTAAACGCATTACAAGGATTTCGCCATTATTGACATTAAGGTTTAAATGCCGAACAGCTTAAGCGTTGAAGCACTAAAGTGCTGACTACAAACAAAGCCCTATTTTAAGTGTTCTACGCCGCTATCGTCGCTTTTGGGAACACTGGATTTGAGATGAGGTTGATTTTGCAAAGCACTGCGATTATATTCACTATAATCCGGTGAAACATGGATTGTGTTCTGTTCCCCAGAAGTGGGAATTTTCTAGTCTTCATCGGTTTATGGCACAGGGGATTTATCCGTCGAATTGGGGGGTGAGTGAAGTTCCTGATTTGCCTGGGGGAATTTGGGATGAGTAGCGGATGCGGTGGTTTGGGGATTTGGTAGAATTCGGTGCGTTGAGGATTTGGTAGAATTCGGTGCGTTACGCTTTCGCTAACGCACCCTACGAAATTGACGGAATTTAGGGAATTGACGGAATTTAGGGATTAAGATGAAGATTAGAGAATTGATAAGGTTAAGATGCACGCGAATCGCATAAAATTGATCCATGACTCATACGCCCCAGCCAGATGATAGTATAGCGGATAACCAGACATCGTTAAATGCCCTCGTGCGATCGCTTCGGTTATCCCAGGGACAGTTTCGCCTGATTTTGGTGCGCTGTAATTATGGGGAATTACGACAGCGCATGGTGCAACGTCTGCGGGAAGTATCGTCGGTGCCGATTCGCGAGTTGGTTTTACCGGAGTCGGTGGAGTCTCTCTACGGGTTTATTAAGACAGAATTGGCAGATGAAAAACCTCAGGCTGTCATTGTATTGGGGTTGGAGTCGGTTAAGAATCTCACGGGTGTTTTCAAATCCAGTAATTATATCAGAGAGGAGTTGAGTCATAATTTTTCTTTTCCCTTGATTCTCTGGATGAATGATCCGGTTTGGCAAAGGTTGATTCGGGTAGCGCCTGATTTGGAAAGCTGGGCGACGACGGTTGAGTTTCAATGGACAACGGCGGAATTGCTGGAGTTTTTAACCCAGGAAACTGAGAAATTCTTTCGGGCTGATTTAACGGTTTCTCTGGACAATTATGAGGAAATTGAATTAGCCTGGACAGCGTTACAAAAGCGAGGGCAAGCGATAGCGCCAGAGTTAGCCGCTAATCTGGAATTTGTGCGCGGCTTCAATGATTTTAAGCATCACCGATTCGATGAAGCATTATCCCATTATCAGACTTGTCGGGATGTGCTGATAGATGCCCATACTGAGGAATTAGAACGCCAGGGTATCTTGCTTTTACATATCGCCCTCTGTTATTCCCGCAAAGCTGAACAAAATTCAGGGAAGGATGAGCATAATTTGCGAATAAGTCAGGAATATTTTCAGGATTCTATTCAGGAATTTATTGACGCTCAACGGTTGGATTTAATTGCCCCAACGATTCACCACTTTGCCGAAGTTCTGCGACAATTACAAGACTGGGATGATTTAAGGCATTTGGCTGAATCAGCTCAAAGGTTGCATCAGCAGTATGGTACATCTCTGCAAGTGGCTCAAGATTATGGCATTTTAGCAGAAGTAGCGCTGAAGCAGTCGCGCTGGCAATGGGCAAAACCACTGGCGCAAGAAGCACTGACTATTTTAAATCAAAGTCCTGAACGTCATCCGCGTGAACAGGGGTTTTATCGATTTATTTTAGCCAGCGCTTGTCAGTCTTTAGGGGAAATTAAAGCGGCAATTGCTCATTTAGAACAAGGGATAGAGGGAAATCAGCCAGATTATGATCCTCCGCTTTATATCAAGAGTTTGGCAATGTTGCGGTCACTTTATTTTGAGCAAGGATCATACCGGAAGGCATTTGAACTGAAGCAAAATAAACGGTCGATTGAATATCAATATGGATTTCAGGCGTTTGCGGGAGCGTCTCATCTCCAAGCGAAAAAGCAGTTGATTAATGTTGCAGATACATCAAGGTATCAACAGGCGATTATTGCCCAAGAAATCGCTGCTTCGGGTCGAGAAAAGTTTATTAAAGAGTTAATCAAACGAATCTGCAGAACTGACCAGAAACTCACGATTATTCATGGTCAATCCGGTGTCGGCAAAAGTTCAATTATCCAGGCGGGATTAGTTCCAGCCTTGAGACAACAGTTGATTGGAGAACGTGAAGCTTTCCCTGTGGTTCTCAGAGTGTATACCAATTGGGTAGAGACGTTGGGGAGCGGTTTGGCAGAAGCATTAGGGAAAACATTAAATTCAACAGCAGCAATTATCCAACAATTGCGGACTAATGCAGACTGTAACCGGGTAACGGTTCTCATTTTTGACCAGTTTGAAGAGTTTTTCTTTATTGCCAAAGACCAAGGGAAACGACAGGAATTTTATCGGTTTTTGGCGGATTGTCTGGATATTCCCTTTGTAAAACTGATTCTGTCTCTACGAGAAGACTATCTCCATTATCTATTAGAGTGTAATCGCCTGAACTATCTGGGAGCGATTGACCATAATATTTTAGATAAAGATATTCTCTGTTATTTAGGCAACTTTACCCCAGACGAAGCCAGATTAGTCATTGAACGGTTAACCCAACGCTCCCAGTTTTATTTAGAACCTGGATTAATCACGGAATTGGTTAAGGATTTAGCGGTTGAGTTGAATTCAGTGCGTCCAATTGAGTTGCAGATAGTTGGCGCACAGCTTCAGGACGAGAACATTACTAAGCTAGAACAATATCGAGGATTGGGGGATAATCCTAAAGAAGTATTGGTGAACCACTATTTAGAGGGAGTTATTAAAGACTGTGGTCAAGAGAATGACGAAATTACGCGACTGGTTTTATATTGGCTAACCGATGAAAATCTAACTCGTCCTCTGAAGACTCGCAGTGAGTTGAGCAAAGATTTAGATACTGTTGGGTTACAGGTGAAAGAAAGTCAATTATATGATTTAGTTTTACCGATTTTAGTTGGTTCAGGCTTAGTGGTACGGATACCAGAATCTCCTGATAACCGTTATCAATTGGTTCACGATTATTTGGTATCCTTTATTCGTCAAAATCAGACGACTGAACTCTTAGAAGAATTGAACAGAGAAAAAGAGCAACGTCAAATTGGTGAACAACGATTTAATCAGTTTATTAAGATAGCGTTAGTGGGTTCAGTAATGGCTGTATTTGGATTAGCTGGATTAACCTGGCAAGCTGAATCTCAAAGGCGGCGAGCGGAAAAACTTCAGATTGGTCAAAGTGATAGTCTCAGTCGATATTCAGAGGAACTTTTCAACCAGGATAAAATATTTGATGCACTGATAGCTGGTTTACAGGCAGGAATACCACTGCAACAGATATCTGAGAAACAGGTTAATTTTGCGACAAAAGTACGAGTTGCAAATGTACTATGGCAGGCAGTTAATAAGCTGAAACCGTATAACAGCTTAGAAGAACATGATTCGTCGGTCAATAGTGTCAGTTTTAGCCCTGATGGGAAAATATTAGCCTCTGGCAGTGAGGATAAAACAATAAAACTGTGGAATCTAGAAACAGGGGAAGCTATTGCCACCCTAGACGAACATGATTCATCGGTTATTAGTGTAAGTTTCAGCCCCGATGGGAAAACTTTAGCCTCTGGCAGTGAGGATAAAACAATAAAACTGTGGAATCTAGAAACAGGGGAAGCTATTGCCACTCTAGACGAACATGATTCATGGGTCAATAGTGTAAGTTTCAGCCCCGATGGGAAAACTTTAGCCTCTGGAAGTGAGGATAAAACAATAAAACTGTGGAATCTAGAAACAGGGGAAGCTATTGCCACCCTAGACGAACATGATTCATCGGTTATTAGTGTAAGTTTCAGCCCCGATGGAAAAACCTTAGCCTCTGGAAGTGGTGATAATACAATAAAACTGTGGAATCTAGAAACAGGGAAAGCTATTTCCACTCTCACCGGACATGATTCAGGGGTTATTAGTGTAAGTTTTAGCCCCGATGGGAAAACCTTAGCCTCTGGAAGTGGTGATAATACAATTAAACTGTGGAATCTAGAAACAGGTGAAGTTATTGCCACTCTTACCAGATATAATTTATGGGTCAATAGTGTAAGTTTCAGCCCTGATGGGAAAACCTTAGCCTTTGGAAGTGATGATAATACAA
Organism: Coleofasciculus chthonoplastes PCC 7420; assembly: GCF_000155555.1. GTDB lineage: Bacteria > Cyanobacteriota > Cyanobacteriia > Cyanobacteriales > Coleofasciculaceae > Coleofasciculus > Coleofasciculus chthonoplastes_A. The sequence continues at coordinate 16,103 of NZ_DS989867.1, read as the reverse complement.
TTAAACTGTGGAATCTAGAAACAGGTGAAGTTATTGCCACTCTTATTGGACATAATTCAGGGGTTATTAGTGTAAATTTTAGCCCCGATGGGAAAATATTAGCCTCTGGAAGTGGTGATAATACAATTAAACTATGGAATAGAGAAACAGGGGAAGCTATTGCCACTCTTACTGGACATTATTTTTCGGTCAATAGTGTAAGTTTCAGTCCTGATGGGAAAATATTAGCCTCTGGAAGTGGTGATAATACAATTAAACTATGGAATAGAGAAACAGGGGAAACTATTGACACTCTCACCATATATAATTTATGGGTCAATAGTGCAAGTTTCAGCCCTGATGGGAAAACTTTAGCCTCTGGAAATGAGGATAAAACAATAAAACTGTGGAATCTAGAAACAGGGGAAGCAATTGCCACCATTACTGGACATGATTCAGGGGTTATTAGTGTAAGTTTTAGCCCCGATGGGAAAATATTAGCCTCTGGAAGTGGTGATAATACAATTAAACTATGGAATCTAGAAACAGGGAAAAATATTGATACCCTCTATGGACATGATTCATCGGTTAATAGTGTAAGTTTCAGCCCCGATGGGAAAACCTTAGCCTCTGGAAGTGATGATTATACAATAAAACTGTGGAATATAAAAACAGGGGAAAATATTGACACTCTTTATGGACATGATTCATCGGTCAATAGTGTAAGTTTCAGCCCCGATGGTAAAATATTAGCCTCTGGAAGTGGTGATAATACAATTAAACTATGGAATATAGAAACAGGGGAAGCGATTGACAGTCTCACCGGACATTATTCATCGGTCAATAGTGTAAGTTTCAGCCCCGATGGTAAAACTTTAGCCTCTGGAAGTGAGGATAATACAATTAAACTGTGGAATATAAAAACAGGGAAAAATATTGATACTCTCTATGGACATTATTCATCGGTCAATAGTGTAAGTTTCAGCCCCGATGGTAAAACTTTAGCCTCTGGAAGTGACGATAATAAAATTAAACTATGGAATCTGGATTTAGATAACTTACTGGTAAGGGGGTGTAATTGGGTGCGAGACTATCTCAAAACTAACCCCAACGTGAGTGAAAGCGATCGCGCTCTCTGCGACGGCATTTATAATTAGCTTAATTAGTGAGACTAATTCTCTTTCCCTTCTGCCTTCTCTTAAAAATAAAGCTAGGGGATTTAAGATTAGAGTCCTAATCCAAAATCCCTATTCAATCAACCCAGCTACGGGCAATTGATTTAACGTTCAGCTAACTCCAAAACCCTCTAAGTAGTCGCTGCTGCACGCGCTGCGGCTGCTTCATCGGGATGAATTCCCAAACGAGTCAGATTAATCCGACCTTTGTTGTCAATTTCGCGAACTTTCACAATCACTTCATCGCCAACAGCAACCTCATCTTCTACCTTACCGACACGATAATCTGCCAGTTGGGAAATGTGAATCATTCCCTCTTTCCCCGGTAACACTTCCACAAAGGCACCGATGGGAATAATCCGAGTTACGCGCCCTGCATAAACATCCCCTTCTTCTAAACGCCGGGTCATGCCTTGAATTAGGGTAATCGCTTTCTTTGCCTTTTCCCCTTCAACAGCAGAAACCGTAATCGTGCCATCATCATCAATATCGACTTTGGCACCGGTTTGTTCGGTAATCCCCTTAATCGTCTTACCGCCAGGACCAATCACCAAGCCAATTAAGTCCGGATCAATCTTCATTGTCAGTAAGCGTGGGGCAAACGCCGACAAATCAGGACGGGGTTTGTCAATTGCCGCCAGCATCTTTTCTAATATGTGCAGTCGTGCTGGTTTGGCTTGTTCAATCGCTTTGGCAACGGTTTCCATGGGCAGCCCGGTGATTTTCATGTCCATTTGTAACGCGGTAATTCCGCTATCCGTTCCCGCGACTTTGAAGTCCATGTCGCCCAAGAAGTCTTCAATTCCTTGAATATCGGTGAGAATCCGGACTTCATCGCCTTCCTTAATCAATCCCATCGCCGCACCACTGACAGGCTTGGTAATCGGCACCCCAGCATCCATTAACGCTAGCGTCGATCCACAAACCGAACCCATCGAGGTTGAACCATTGGAGGATAGCACCTCCGATACCACCCGAATCACATAAGGAAACTCATTTTGCGGCGGTAATATGGGAATAATCGCCCGTTCCGCTAACGCCCCGTGACCGATTTCCCGGCGTCCGGGCGATCGCATGGGTTTGGTTTCTCCCACGGAAAAAGGCGGGAAGTTATAGTGGTGCAGGTAACGCTTCTCTTCCTCTGGATTCAGATCATCCAACATTTGAGCATCCCCAGGCGTTCCCAATGTCACTGTAGACAGGACTTGAGTCAAACCTCGGTTAAATAAACCACTGCCATGAACACGAGAGGGCAATAGCCCCACCTGACACGACACCGGACGCACCTCATCCAGTTTACGCCCATCAACGCGCACCCCGTCTTCCACAATTTGCGATCGCATCAGCTTCTTGGTTAAGCTTTTGAACACACTGCTGAGCAGTTGATCATTAGCCGCCGCCACGCGCAGGGGATCATCCTCTGGACGTTCAGCGATGGGAGCGAGAATTTCATTTTCCTTGATTTCATCCAAGGCTTCATCGCGATCATGCTTATCGAAGTCAAACTGAGACAAAACTTTCTTAATCGGTTTCGTCGCGCGATCGCGAATAAACTCTTCCAGTTCCGATGAAGTTTCTGGTGGTTCTGCTTGGATAATCTCAATTCCCAACTCTTTGAGCAGGTTTTCCTGAGCCGCAATTAAATCCTGTACGGCTTCATAGCCAAATTCAATCGCCTCAATAATATCCCGTTCTGGCAGTTGATTCGCCCCGGCTTCCACCATGATCACCCCTTGGGGAGAACCCGCGACCACCAAATCTAGATCACCATTGTCGATTTCGCGGTATGTTGGATTAATAATGAAATCATCTCCAACTAGCCCCACTCGTACTGCTGCCATCGGACCATAGAATGGAATTTGGGCTTGCAGTACCGCTACCGATGCCCCCGTTACCGCCAGCACATCCGGTGGCACTTGTTCATCCATGGACAAGGTTGTGGCTACAATCTGAATATCATCCCGTAGCCAACTGGGAAACAAGGGGCGCAACGGGCGGTCAATCAAACGGCTGGTCAGTGTAACTTTTTCCGGAGGACGCCCTTCGCGGCGCAGAAACCCACCGGGAATTCGACCCGCTGCATACAGTCTTTCCTCGTAGTCTACTAATAAGGGGAGAAAATCGATGCCTTCTCGACCCGCTGAGCGAGTCGCCGTAACTAAAACCGCTGTATCTCCTGACTCAATTAGTACAGATCCCCCAGCTTGGGGTGCTAGTAGACCGGCTCTTAGCCGAATATCCCGTCCATCAAAGGATATTGATTTGTCTAACTCTACCATTTGGTTCGTTACCCTTCTCTCTTTATCACGTTTTTTTCTCTGTCGCAATCCTAGCATTTATGGAATAATGCTGCTTTGAGAAGGGTGTTAAGTTTTCACCCTTCACGTCCGTTCAAGGGAACCTGGTTTTGAGTTTTGAGTTTTGAATTTTCCAGACCCATTGCGTGTCTGAGTTTTGAGTTCAGTCAGGTCGAGTTTTACGAGTATCGTTTCTTGTCTCATCCAGATGGGACTAACCTTGCCCCGACTGAGTGCGAGAGTTGCTGCCTCACACCCATTGATTAAAATTTGACAAGCAGCAATTGATAGTCTTGGATTCTATTTTCATTTTTCTATAAACATGGCAATTTTACATGGTAGTTGGATTACAGGCGAATCTGATAATTATTTATTTATTTGGGGAGAACAATGGCGTCCTTTAGCCTCTGTTGACTCTGCCGCTAAGACGGGGATTATGCCCCATCCTTTTGCAATGACACAAGCAGAGTTAAGCGAATTTTTAGGCGATCGCGGTTTAACCCTGCCCGACTCTGGAACCGGAAAAACCAAAGGAAACAGCGAGAGTGCGATCGCCTCCTGGCAAAGCCAAGTCTTCGTCTTACCCACTCACCCCGCAGAAGCCAAGACACCAGCCTACCCAATCCTTTCCGCCAAACTCCTCACCGACGAGACAGATTCCTCCTCCCTCGAACTGCATCAATGGCAGGTTTCCGGCTACCGTCTCACCCCCTCAACCGCCCTCCCCTTTCTGCAATCTCTGCCCTTAGGGGGATTCAATGTTGCCGATAATTACGTCGGATCAGATTTACGATTTTGGACGCATGTCTATCGCTGGAGTTTAGACTTACTGACTCGATGTAAATTTTTACCTGGATTATATCGCCAACCCAAGGGTAAAGCGATCGCCTACTGGCAACCCCTCCTCGACAGTGCCACCGATCAAACCCGGTTAGCCGAGTTTACCCAATCCATGCCCTTAGCATGTCAAGCGTATGACGGCAATGTAGAGACGCGCCATGGCGCGTCTCTACAATCACAACATCCCCAATCAACAATCCTGAACTTTTTAAGACACACCATTGATACTCAGGTGCAAAACTGGGTTGAATCACTATCACCCCCAACCGCTACCTCACCCATCCCCGAATGGCTGCAAGCCCTGTGTAGCGCCAATGAAAACCTAGACGTTGAACCGATGGCGATCGCCCGTTTAGATACCGCCCTGTCTAATTGGACAACCTCGATTCAACAGCATCTAGTTACCCCCACTACCCAAGGCTTAACCCAAAATCTCTTCCGCACCTGCTTAGTCTTGCAACCCCCAGAACCCGATGAAGCCAACTGGCGGCTTGACTTTTGCTTGCAAGCCATGGATGATCCTGATTTATTAATCGATGCCAAAACGATTTGGCGACAACCTGTCGAACAATTAGACTATCATGGGCGAACCATTAAACAGCCTCAAGAAACCCTACTCAAGGGATTAGGATTAGCCTCTCGTCTCTATCCCCCCCTAGAAGCCAGCTTACACGAACGCTGTCCCCGATTCTGTGAACTCAATCCCGTTCAAGTGTACGAGTTCATCAAAGCTAGTGCATGGCGACTCCAAGACAGTGGCTTAGGAATTATCTTACCCCCAGGATTAGCCCCCGGATCAGGGGAAAAACGCCTCGGTATTAGCATTACCGCAGAAGCACCAAAATCTAAAAAAGACGAACGGTTGGGATTACAAAGCCTGCTGAAATTTAAATGGGATTTGGCAATTGGTGATACAAAACTCTCCAAATCCGAATTCCAGCGCCTGATGTCCCTCAAATCCCCCTTAGTAGAAGTGAATGGAGAATGGATTGCCCTCCAACCCGCCGATGCGCGGGCGGCGCAAACCATCATGAAAGCTTCCAAGGAAGATATGAGTTTGTCAGTAGAAGACGCCTTGCGACTGGCGACAGGCGATACCAAAACTTTAGGAAAACTGCCCGTTGTTCACTTTGAAGCATCCGGGGCGCTGCAAGAGTTAATTACTAATTTAACTGGAAATCGCACGATTGAACCTATCGACGTTCCCCAAGACTTTAACGGCACATTACGCCCCTATCAACTCCGAGGCGCCAGTTGGTTGGCTTTTTTAGAACGCTGGGGTTTAGGGGCTTGTTTAGCGGACGATATGGGATTAGGTAAAACGATTCAGTTTATTGCTTTTTTGCTTTATTTAAAAGAACAAGATGTTCTGGAATCGCCCACATTATTAGTCTGTCCCACATCCGTACTAGGAAACTGGGAACGGGAAGTGAAAAAATTTGCCCCGACTCTAAAGGCAATAGTACACCATGGCGATAAACGTTCAAAAGGTAAGACATTTGCCAAAACAGTGAAGACTAAGGATTTGGTGATTACCAGTTATCCATTAGTGTATCGAGATGCTGCAACCCTAGAATCGGTATCCTGGCAAGGTGTGGTATTAGATGAAGCCCAAAATATCAAAAATCCAGGGGCAAAACAGTCACAAGCTGTGCGGAAACTGCCGACGGAATTTCGCATTGCTTTAACCGGAACGCCTGTGGAGAACCGATTATCGGAATTGTGGTCAATTTTAGATTTTCTCAATCCTGCATATTTAGGCGATCGCCAATTTTTTCAACGCCGCTTTGCTATGCCAATTGAGAAGTTTGGCGACAGGGATTCCTTACAAACCTTGCGATCATTGGTACAACCGTTTATTCTGCGCCGTCTGAAAACTGATAAGACCATTATTCAGGATTTACCGGAAAAACAGGAGATGACGGTATTCTGTGGACTCGCCGCAGAACAAGCCGCCCTGTATCAGAAACTGGTGGATGAATCCTTGGTGGAAATTGAAGCAGCGGAGGGGATTAAGCGCAAGGGGTTAATTTTAACCTTGCTGATGCGACTCAAACAAGTCTGCAATCATCCCGCCCAATTATTAAAGGAGAAATCCTTAAAAGACGCCAAGCGTTCTGGGAAATTACTGCGGTTACAGGAAATGTTAGACGAAGCGATTTCGGAAGGCGATCGCGCGTTAATTTTTACCCAGTTTGCGGAATGGGGGAAACTGTTGAAACCCTATTTAGCCAAACAATTTGATCAGGAAATCCTGTTTCTGTATGGCGCAACTCGCAAGAAGCAACGGGAGGAAATGATTGACCGTTTCCAAAATGACCCCGAAGGTCCCCCGATTCTGATTTTATCCTTAAAAGCGGGGGGAACGGGACTAAATTTGACTCGGGCGAATCATGTTTTCCACATTGATCGCTGGTGGAATCCGGCGGTGGAGAATCAGGCGACAGATCGAGCGTTTAGAATTGGTCAAACTCGCAATGTACAGGTGCATAAGTTTGTTTGCACGGGAACGCTGGAAGAACGAATTAATGACATGATTGAAAGTAAGAAGCAGTTGGCGGAACAGACGGTAGAAGCGGGTGAAAACTGGGTCACGGATATGGATACGGATCAGTTGCGATCGCTGCTATTGCTTGATCGCACGGCGGTGATTGATGAGTAAAGAAGGAGTGCGATCGCACTGTCGGATAAGTCATCATCTTGAGAAACGGTGTCCCGTCTTTGGTCGATTGGCGAATCGTTTCATTATAGAGAATCGCGCCACTGATGTAATTCTCCTGATAAGCTGTCATGCATTTAAATTGGGTATTAGTAGCGAGCAAGATGCAAAGCCTGCGGCATGGCTTCGCTAAACGCACTACAAGGATTTCGTCATTATTGACATTAAGGTTTAAATGTCGAACAGCTTATTAACTCTTGATAATTATCTAAAACTCTTTCCATGTCGCATAAACACAGTATTCAAACAGTTCTTTCTTGCTGTTTCGCTTGCGAACAACGTTACTACCAATATTGGTATATCCAAGTTGGTGTAAGGATTCTTCCAAAAGCTTTTCCGTCTTGACCGGAATCCCATAGAACGAGGAATTACCGACAATGTATGAAAGCACTGCATTATCCCGTAAGTTGTGACGCAAATTATCAAAATGTAAGTACATATCATAGAAATATTTCTCGACATACTTTGCCATAAGCCGAGCATTCTTATTTTCTGATTCCCGTATTTGGGAAACAATCCTGTTCAGCGAACCTGACAATTCTATTCCATTAGAGTCCCAATTCTGCAATCTACTCGTCGCCATACCCCACGTTCCTCCAATAGCTTGCCAGTCTATCTCACCTGCTTCTTTGGCAGTATCTAGAAACTTTGTCCAATACATATACGGACGAAGTTCACGAATGTAACTCATCCGATTGGGGTAAGGTGGTGAGGTTACGACATGAGAATATTTCACGTCATTGGATACAGAGTACCGGGAATCAGCATAAAATACCGTTGCTTTACCCGCTAAAGGGTGACTAATACTATTAATTATCGCTTCCAGAATACTTTGGTAAAGTTGTTCAATTTGTTCAACTTCATACCGAGTAACTTGCTCATGAAACGACATAGACACATGATTAAAGGCAGCGGAAGATGTTTCAATCACTAAACGGCAAAAAGCCACCCATGCCAACGAAGAAACATCCCCTTCTTTCGGTTCACCAAATTCGCTTACCAAGGCTTGTCGAAGTGCTGCTATAATTTTTAAGGTATGTGTACTCCACCAGCGAGTAATGTTATAAATTTCAGGAGTCCAGCACTCTTGGTTGATTAAAAATTTGCATTGATGAATCGTTGTTTTAATCCTCTGATTAAAGTCATCCAGTTCCGAGAAAGAATAATTCCGGCATTTGACATTACCCAGCCAGATCAGAAATCTATTGATATCTAAACAATGAGCTTGTAATCCCTGTTCAGCAGCAACTAAACCCGTTGTAGCTGTTCCAGAGAAAGGGTCAAGGATGAATGATTCAGGGGAAATCTTGTTAATCATCTCTGTCACTAATTTTACTGAGTAGGCTGGGGTTAATCGTAACCATCCATGCCTTGCCAATTTTTGATTGTATTTAAAGGTGTAATCTGACCGTTGGTTAACCTGAATATCCATTATTCAGCACTCAGCAATGTTTCCAGAACCTCATGGATTTCATGCTTAATCTCATCCGATTTCCTCTGAAAAAAATCTGCCAGGTTATACCCTAGCACTTGTTCACAAAAGGCATATAGAGAGATTTGTGGATCACCATTCATTGTGCCAATCAGAATTCCGCAACGGTTGTTACGATATCTCAATACAATATCTGAATCTATCTGTGCTGAAAAGATAGCAAATACCGGAAGATAATCATTTGCCCAAGCTACTGTAGCATTATCTATGTCAGCATTCTGACGCTTGCTATCTTTGCTCTTATATCCCTGTCTCACCTCAAATACAATACCATTGTAGGGTTGAGTCACTTCACCTAAGCCATTGCAATAATCGGTTATCCACTGATTAACCTTGTTCAACACAGACTGGTTCCTGATTTCTGAAAGTTTCAGCCGACCATCAAGGGAAAGGGTTTTGCTTTTTCCAGAGGAGGTTTGGGTTGTGTAAGACCATCTGGCAAAGCTAGGGTCAATATAACGGGTTGTATCTACAATAATCCGGCGAAACAAACGTTCGCAGCCAATACCAACCTGGCGATAAATAGACGTCATGCCACCAGCCGCACGATGGGCAGCGTACATGAGATCAGTATCTAAACCCACCCAAGAATAAAACGAATCAGCACCATAGAGGACTTTAAATTCCTGAAGTGAGAAACCTTTATTTAAGTTTCCCTGACCAAACTTCGGGCGATAGTCTTTGCATTTTCTAATCGGTTGGAGAAAGGTTTCTAGGTACTTCTGTTCATCTGGCACATCATTGGTCATTTATTAGTTGATACCATGTCTTTCTCGTCAGCTTATTTCTTCCCTTCTGCCTTGGAGCCTTCTGCCCTCTACCTTAGATTGATACAATTTTAGGGGTACGATATATTGTACCCCAATCAACTTAGGGATCGATCCAACGATCATCCGCTTTAATCAAATTAATTAACTCCTCAACTCCCTGATCTTCCGGCACCTTTTTAATCTCCTCCCGTCCCCGATATAGGGAAATATAACCCGGTTGCTTACCTACATAACCGTAATCCGCATCTGCCATTTCCCCCGGACCATTAACAATACACCCCATCACAGCTATATCCAAACCCGTCAGGTGTTTCGTCGCTTCCCGAACTTCGTGGAGTACGTCTTCTAAATTAAATAAGGTGCGCCCGCAGGATGGACAAGCGACATATTCCACCATGGTTTTCCGCAATCCCAAAGCCTGGAGAATGCTATAGCAAACGGGGATTTCTTTTTCTGGCGCTTCCGTCAGAGAAACGCGAATGGTATCGCCAATTCCTTCCGCTAATAGCGTACCAATACCCGCTGTAGACTTAATTCGCCCATATTCCCCATCGCCGGCTTCTGTAACACCGAGATGCAAGGGGTAATCCATCCCCAACTCATCCATGCGCCGTACCATCAACCGATACGCCGCCAGCATGACGGGGACACGGGAGGCTTTCAGGGAAATCACTAGATTGCGGAAGTCGAGGGATTCACAGATTCGGATAAATTCCAGCGCCGATTCCACCATCCCTTCTGGGGTATCGCCGTAGGTAAATAGCATCCGTTCAGCCAAGGAACCGTGATTCACCCCAATTCGCATGGCTTTCCCTTGATCCCGTAGGGAAATGACCAGAGGTGCTAAAGTTTCCTTGATCTTTGCCCCAATTTGTTCAAATTCAGCTTGAGTATACTCCGTGCGATCGCTCTTTGGTTTCTCAAAGACGTATAACCCTGGATTAATCCGCACTTTATCTACATGCTTGGCGACTTCTAGGGCGATTTTCATCCCGTTGTGGTGAACATCCGCCACCAAGGGAACTTCTTGGTACGTCTGAATCAGTTTCTGTTTAATTTGGGCGAGGGCTTTGGCGTGCGCCATACTGGGAACTGTGACTCGGACTATCTCACAGCCAATTTCATGCAAGCGGCGAATCCCAGCCACTGAACCCTCAAGATCTAAGGTATCTTCATTAATCATCGACTGCACCACCACCGGATGTCCGCCCCCAATCGTGATATTCCCGACGGATACCGGGCGGGTTTGGCGACGGTGGATAACGGTATCCAATGCTGGGGGTTTGGCAGCCGTTTGAGGGGTTGGAAGTGTTTGCATAACCATCGGGATAATTTCTGTAACTAGACTATCTGTATGTTTTCTATTATCCCAGAGTGCCACAGTTGGGGCGTTTTTGGGTTAAGGCAAGAGAAAGTGCGATCGCGTGAATCACAACGACAATGGCTTGAATCGAAATGATTACCCTATCAAGCCGTAGCGATCGCGCAATTTCTGCTGAGGGTGCTACTAGGTAATAGATTATTTTACTCCCGTAGACTTGGAGGATTATCTTCTATGTAACGAACCAGTTTACGTCACAATAGTATCTTGAGTTATACAGCGTATTGCAAGTTCGTGAGGTACAGTCTTTACCCTCTGATCAAGTAGTAGCACTATGTAGGTGTACTTCATTTACCTGCAATCTGCTGTAAATCTTGCCCACCCTACCTAAATTTTGCTGATTGAGACGGGTAAAAGATGTGAGTTTAATCCTATTTAAACTAATCGGGAAAATCAGGAATTACCCACTTAGGGGGTTCCATCAGTTTCTTCCGTCGCGCCTCCTCAGCTATCTCATACATTTTATCCAATGACGTCTCATTGATAAATGTTGAAGCTTTAGCCGCATACTCCCTGTGGGGACATTTATCACCCAATACACAACCATTGACGCAGGCTTCAGCACAGTTTATGGTAGGTTCCACTTCTCCCCTCCTTATTTACAGCTTCGTCGGACAATTTTCAACACTATATCTTATTTCTCTATATTTACAAATTTTAATGCATTTATCCAATTCTGGAGAATATAGTCTTCTTGTTTGACAAATAGCTTATGCTTTTTCACAATTTTATGCCGACTATTCTTTGACATAAGACATAAGACGAATCTCTATCTCAACCGCTTCTTTTCCCCTTGATAGCGCAGCCACTCACCCACAAAGGCAATTGCCCCAGATGCGCCAATTAAAATTACACTCAAGGCATTAATATCGGGTTTAACTCCAGTACGAATGCGGCTAAAAATTTCCATCGGTAGCGTTGTCGATCCGGTTCCAGCCGTAAAGCTAGCAATCAGAAAATCGTCCATACTCAGAACAAAGGAAATTAAACACCCCGCAATTATGGCAGGCATCAATTCGGGCAACAACACTTTAATAAACGCTTGAAACGGAGTTGCGCCTAAATCGAGTGCGGCTTCTTCCAAATATGGATCAAGACTAGAAATACGCGAAGAGACGACAAAGGCAATGTATGCCAAACAGAATACCACATGGGCTGCCACAATTGTCCACAAGCTTAATGGCGTGCCAATCACCGCCAGAAATACCAGAGTCGCCACTGCCATTGCGATATCGGGAATAATCAACGGTAAGTAGGATACCCCACGATATAACCCCTTCCCCATAAATTGATAACGCACCAACCCCACCGCCATCAACGTGCCAATCACGGCAGAAATAACCACAGCCACAAAAGCAACCGTCAAGCTATTTTGCAACGACTTCAGCACCCGTACATCACTAAATAGCTTAATGTACCACTTCAACGTAAATCCCTGCCAATTGGCACTATAGGCTGACTCATTAAAGCTATAAAATGTCAAGACCAAAATCGGCAGATACATATAAAAAAACATCAGCAAAGAAAATATCCCTTGCCAAGAAAAGCTCGGCTTTAGTTTAGATGATTGCATCTCGACGGGAAGTTCCTCCTGCTGATGGCTTACTGAGTCTGTCATCTAATGCTGCTGGAAAATGGTTAAATAAATCGGGTTAACTGGATACGGTAACGCTCTTTTTTGGTTATGCTAACATCTCCAACTTGCAAGCGCCCTTTACCCCGAATCGCGATTAAGTCACCCGGTTTAACCGAGTAACTGGCTTGGCTAACCTCTTTCCAGTTTACCCGCACATCACCCGCCCCAATCAAATCTGCCATCTTACTACGGGATGTGCCAAATCCGGCTGACGCGATCGCATCTAGGCGCATCGAGGCTTCGACTGTCGTCATTTCTTTCTTCTTGGGTTCTCGAATCTTGAGTTGACTCAACTGAATCGGTCGAGTTTTCACCGGAACCGAACGCACTTGAGTTAGCTGCGTCTCCAGAAACGGGACAATTTCTGGAATCACAATCACTTGAGCGCCGCGTTCGCCTAAAACAATAATATCGCCAACTTTCTCTCGCACAATCCCTGTTCCCAGAATCGCGCCCAAGAAATCCCGATGGGTGGCTGGATCAAAGAGAAAATTACCCTCAATATCTAACGCCGCTACCTCAACCTGAGACTGATCCAGAGGTAATTCTTCACGGGTGATCCCCAGCCGTTGACGTTCAGCTTGAGGATATCCTCCCCATGGTAAAAGTTGTACCTCCGTCAACCGCGCAAACTGCTGCTGAATTTCCACCAGTACAGGCGGTGAGAGGAAATCGGTTAACACCACTTCCCAAGTTTTGATCGCTTGTTCCGCTTGATCAATCACACGGGCAACCGTATCACGATTTTCGACGCCTTTGAGTAAGTCCTCTCGTGGCAACATGGGAATAATGAATTATGAATTATGCTTAATCTTGTAATTGTATTTCATCCCGGAAAAAATCGCTAGAGTTCTACTATGGCGCACCCTCTGATGTCGCTGTTTTCCCTACGAGTTTTAATCCTAACGGCTACAACCTTGTATCAAGCGATCGCCTGCTGGCGAGAAGATCGTACACCACCACCGGGTCAACGGATGGATGTGGGCGGTTTCTGCTTGCATTACGTTACAGCAGGAACCGGATATCCAACCGTTGTACTCGATCATAGTTTGGGCGGAGTTGAGGGCTATTTTTTGGTGGATGAATTGGCGCAACTTGCGCGGGTTTGTATTTATGATCGTGCGGGTTTTGGCTGGAGCGATCACAGCCCCCATCCTCGCACCAGTAATCAGATTGTCACCGAACTTGACCAGATGTTGACCCTGGCGGGTTTAGAACCTCCCTATATTTTGGTGGGTAACTCTTTTGGCAGTTACAATATGCGTCTTTACGCCCATCGCTACCCTGAAAAAGTTGTAGGATTAGTCCTGACTGACGGGTTACATGAATCAGCGATGTTAAAAATGCCCCTAATCCTGCGCGGATTACAATTGTTCTTTGCGTCAGGCTTTATCCTATCCGTTCTGGGAGCAACATTGGGCATCATTCGTCTACTAAATATAATTGGCGTATTTGAATTAATCAAACCAAAATTACGTCAGTTTTCCCTGGATTCTCGTCAAGCGGTAAAACGCTCTTTCTGTCGCCCCAA
>NZ_DS989867.1:0-1579 GCF_000155555.1 Coleofasciculus chthonoplastes PCC 7420 | reverse complement strand
GGAGGGGAACTACCCCTAGAGCGTCGGTCAAGTATTCCGAGAAACCGGGTTTCTCGTGAGGATGACAACGAAATATCCAGCTTTCACCCAAAGAAACCCGGTTTCTAGACCGATGTCCTAGATTAGAAACATCCTATCTAATTTGAACTTGAGATTTTAGATAGCCGATAAACCCTGTCACTCGGTATATCCTTGAATCGTTTCCGGCTCAAATCGCTTCAGTAGCGGAGTAGCTTGGCGAATTAAGTCCTCTGAACCTTTGACGACAATGATATATTTCCCCTGATTGAGACGATTGCGATAGGGGAGTGCGTCACCACTACCCAAGGCAATGCCAACTCCGCCACCAACAAAAAAGCTGCCCATAGCTGCCGCGATCGCACCGAAGATACCGCCAATGATATGATTCCCTATGGGACTTATCGGTAGAATTTCGATTGCCGTGAGTAGGTTAAAGGCATATCCAGCCGCAAAGCCAAAAGGCAGCAACCAGTAGGCGAGTTGCTTAACTTGCTTAATTGCTTGCAGATTCGGGTCAATTAAGCCAAACTCATCAGCACTTTGATAGCCTTTCCCCAGAATCGTGACTTGATTCAGCGGCAAGCCTCTTTTTTCCAGAACTGTGTAAGCTTCTTCGGCTTCAATGCGATTTTTCAGGACAGCAATCAGGTAGTTCATAGTATCAGATAGAGCTAAATCGTTACAGAGGCTTCGGAAGTGAACTACCCATCGCTGACTTTCAGTACAGCGTGGGCTTCTGATTTCGCTGGGGAATGCCGCAGCTTAGACTTACGCCCAAGCTTTGGTCTTACTTCCCCTCCGTCAGCAGCAGTCCCAGTCCCTGAGACCGATAAGATTCTGATGCCTTCTGCTCTGATATTTGCTGAGGCATTACCGTCTCTATCGTGGTGAGTGCCACAGCTAGGGCAAGTCCATTCCCTAACCTCTAAGGGCATCTCCTTCACTTGATAATGGCAGTTTGAGCAGAGTTTAGAACTAGGAAACCATCGGTCAATTTCTACCAATACCTTACCCTCAAATTCAAGCTTGTACGATAGGAAATTGACAAACATTCCCCAGCCTACATCAGAAATAGATGCAGCTAGTTTGTGGTTACGAACCATGCCAAGCGTATTTAGGCTTTCGACTACGATGACTTGGTTTTCGTCAACAAGCTTTCTGGACAGCTTATGCAGGTAGTCTTGACGGACATTTGATACTCGTTCGTGAACCCTAGCCACCAGTTTCCTGGCGTTATCTCTTGACTTGCTTCCTTTCTCCTTTCTGTCTAATTTCCGTTGCTTGCGCTTAAGGTTACGCTCATGTTTAGCTAAATGTTTAGGATTAGCAAACTTAGAGGTCTTAACACCATCATTGACAATAGCAAAGTCCTTTAAACCTAGGTCAATCCCGATTACATTACCATCAGTGTTACTCGGTGGGTTATCCCCTTCTACCTCAGTCAAGACGGACGCAAAATATCTCCCCGATGGGGTCATGCTAACCGTTACCGTCTTGATAGTTCCTTCGATTGGTCGGTGTATTTTAGCTTTCACTATGCCGACGCGACCCGGAAATT
>NZ_DS989866.1:76019-140996 GCF_000155555.1 Coleofasciculus chthonoplastes PCC 7420 | reverse complement strand
GCTATGCTGACTCGGCTCAACAACGGGGTGCCAAGCAAAGGGCAAGTCAATTTCGGCAAAAGGCGCTAAATGATTACCAACAGGCTTTCCGTTATTTTCAGCAAAGTTTAGAATTGGCTCACCGATCACAGGATCAACCGAATCAAATGCGAGCCTTACTTAATTTAATTCAACTGGCTCAACATCCCCTAATTTCCCCCCAACTTGACGCCGCTCAAATCAATCAAGCTGTACAAGAGGCTCTCTTTTTACTGAATCAACTCCCCGATTCCCGTAATCTCGTCTATGCCGCGATCGATTTAGCCAATCTCCAACCAGCGGCTTCTACCCTAACCCCTCAAAAGTACCAATGTCCGCCACGCCAACTGCCATCCCTTGCCGAATCCCTGCTCCAGCAAGCCGTATCCATCGCCCAACGCATGGAAGACGCCCGTTCCGAGTCTTTTGCCCTGGGGGAATTAGGTCATTTCTACGAATGCCAGAACGACTATAGCCAAGCCTTACAATTTACCCAAAAAGCCCGGTTAGCCGCAGACCAAAACCGACAAGCCCAAGATAGTTTGTATCTGTGGGAATGGCAAGCAGCCCGACTATTTCAGGCACAGGGAAACCAAACTGAAGCCATCGCCGCCTACCAACGTGCGATCGCGACTTTAACTGATATTCGCCAGGAACTGCTCATGGCTGACTCAGATGTCCAATTTGACTTTCGCGATCGGATTAATCCCTTACATCGAGATTTTGCCCAATACCAGTTAGAACGAGTCGAACGTCTCCCAGTTACCGAAGCTCAACTGGAAATAGAATCTGCCCTGAAAACTATAGATGCCCTCAAACTTGCCGAACTGCAAAATTACTTTGGCAATGATTGTCTATTCACACCCATTCCTCAGGAAAGTTTAGAGCAATTGGTGGGAGACGATACCGCTATTTTCCGTTCAATTATCTTCAACAATCATACCGCGATCCTGCTCACCCTACCCAACGCCCCAACCCAACTCAAATGGATTGAGATTGATAGTCAAATCCTACGAGAAACCGCCAATGAATTTCGCCGAGGATTGGAAAGACGACGGGATCTGATTTACGACCCCAAACCTGCTCAAAACCTGTACAATTGGATAATTCGCCCCTTTATTACCGATTTAGACGCCGCTGGGATAAACACTCTAGTTTTCAGCCAAGATGGGATCTTACGCAGCATTCCCATGGCTGCCCTACATAATGGGGAAAGCTTCTTAGTGGAAACCTACGCCATTGCCACAACCCCCAGTTTAACCCTCACTGCACCTCAACACTTAACCGATGAATCCCTTCAAGTGTTAGCCCTGGGGTTAACGGCAAAAGCCACAGTAAACGGACAAACCTTTCCCGCCCTCACCCATGTTAAATCGGAACTCCAGCAACTGAAAACCTTGTTTCCCAGCAGTAAAACCCTCTTAGACAATCAATTTACCCGCGATCGCTTACAAGCCGAACTCAGCCAAACTGTTTATCCGATTCTCCATATTGCTACTCATGGACAGTTTAGTGCTGTACCCGAAGATACATTCTTGGTTACTGGTAATAATCAGAAGCTGACGCTTAAAGACTTAGAAACCACGATTCGTCATCTGAGTCAGGGTTCTAATTCGGTCGATTTACTTGCCCTCACCGCTTGTCAGACAGCCGTTGGCGATGATCGTGCCGCCTTAGGTTTAGCAGGTATCGCCGTTCAATCCGGCGTTAAAACAGCCTTAGCCTCTCTCTGGTTTATTCCCGATGCCTCAACCAAAACCCTCGTCACTGACTTTTACCAAAATTGGTCTCACTCTAGCATGAGTAAAGCTCAAGCTCTGAGCCTAGCACAACGAAAACTGATTCAAGCCCAAAACAGTCCAGAAATCAACGATCAATATGCCCACCCCGCCTACTGGGCACCCTTTATCCTCATCGGTAACTGGCAATAATCTAAGTAGGTTGTCATTGGTCATTGGTCATTGGTCATTGGTCATTTCAAGTTGAATAAGCCAGACTCTCACCGCGCAAGCTAAAATCATCCTCACGCTTGCTGAGAGAATCCTGAAGCCTTCGATAACCGCATTTAGGAGACTGCATTATCAAAATTACAGATGCCTTCTAGAGCCTTACAGGACAAATCAAAATTTTGCAGTTATTACTTAATTATCAAGGCATCTAGTCTATATTGTCTAGATGCCCGTCAGTTCAACTCTTCAACAGTTAGCTTTTCTTCTGCTTTTTAGAATGCTCTCGTTTAAGTAAGCCACCAATGCCTAGTGCTGTTGCTGAACCAAGGATAGTTAAGGGTTCAGGTACGGGTTCTGGATCTGAAATTGTAAAGTTTTCTGATTCAATTTCGGGATTTCCACCGCCCTGTCCTCCTATGTTTAGATAGCCAATTCTGATTTCTGAAGTTGTTACAGTCCCCGATTCAGGAATTAGCCCACCTGGCTCCAAACCTAAGTCTTCTAGGGTTATGTCTGCGAGGTTGCTAAAACTTTCTGATGGACGACGGTATCCACCTTTTTGATCTGTAAGTCCAAGTATTACTTCCTTTCCATATATGGATACAGATCCAGTAGAACCAGTTGGTGTTATTGTTAAATTGGTAATCGTGTTTTCGACATCATTGGCATCAGACCATGGAGTATATAGCGAACGAATTGAAGCAACAGGTTTCGGATCAAGTGTTGCTGCTACATCATGATAGTCTACCGCAAAATCAATTGTACCATCACCATTGAGATCAAGTGCTACCGAGTCATCAAATAGTCCTTTAAATGAGAAGGAAAAGGAAATCTCAGATACTTGTTCTCCTGGTGTTCCGCTAACAGTAAAATTAAATCCGTCGTAGGTAGAACCGCTGGCAAAGCCACTTGGTATTGATGACCATCTAGCATTATCAGTGAGAAGGTTGATGGAATCAATTGAGAAAGCTTGAGCTGGTGCATTACTAACAACACCAGACATAGCGGTACTAAGAAAAGTTATCCCAAAAGCAATGGATAATTTTTCACCAATCCTTAGAGTATACATGAATTTCTAGATTGCAGTTATTACTCTCATAATAAAAGTAAGGCTTATGTAATACAATGACCTTTTCTGCCAATTTGATTGCGTAAATCAACAAGGCTCTTAGCAGAATCCAGACAATCAGATTGCACAAAACTGCAATGGGTAAAAACAGCACAAAGGGACAACCTCAATAAATTAAGAGGCGAGGGCGATCGCGCCAGTTTCATAAGCCAGAAACAAGCTAGCACCACTGGTAACAGAAAGACGGCATGTTTTTTGACTAGGGGTTGGGTATTAGGTGCGTTACGCTTGGCTAAAGCACCCTACAAATATAGGTTTTGCGTAAGTCCTATTTATAAACCAATAATAATCCTCGACTCCTTGATTGATAAGGTTGGACTGGTTGTGCAGCAAGCCCTAGTTAGTTATTTTTGCCGCTCTTTCCTAGAATCTGTTGCCCGAAGAATTGACCTCGTATTTTCAATCAATTCTAACTCCGCTGTATAGATTTCTGGACGGGTTTCGTCGGGTTCCAAATTCACCAGATCTCTCAACAGAGATGCAGCCACTTCTCCTAATTGCCAGGGAGGAGCAAGCTGTAATGCCTCACCCATAGCATCGTACCAAAACCCTGCCCCAGCATAGAGTTCAACTTTCTCCGAACCGGTATTAACCTGAGCAAGTTGCTGTGCAAAAGCCAATGGCGTTTCCACCACTTGAATATCTGATCTGACAATTAAATCGCTAGAAGGGCTATCCGGATCACAAAGAATCACCACTTGCCAAAGATAGGTCTTCCCCACCGTTAATTTTAACTGCTCCCTTGCCAGGGATAACCTCATAATTCCTGGTGAACTCTGTAACTGAATTGGCTGACCCACAGGTTGAGGTTTACCCTGAGCATCATACTCATAGAGTCTAAATTCCATCGGTTTAATTATCGCGTCAGGGACAAACCAAGCCAAGGTGGGATGGGTAGACAGGGTTGCCCCCACATGAGTTTTAGGGGCAAGGGCAGTTAGGGGTATTCCGTCACCTTCGCATCCGCCCCTTGGACCCGATGACGTTGTATAATCAGTGGGTGGTTTCTGATCGGCAGGTGCCACGTATTCAGCTAAAGCTGTCGGCGTCACAAGTAGGGATAAACTTAAAATACAAATTCTTAATAATTGAAGATTAAAGGATTGGACAAAAAATGGGTAACAGGAATATTTCACGGTTTACTCCCTCAGGGCTAGATTTAACTCATCTAAACTGATATATTCTACCATTCTCTACCCGTAATGTTTTAATCGCTTAAACCCTTTTTCGCCAATATCTCAGGTCTAACTTCCTCCTTGCCAAACGCCAAGTCAGCTCACACAACGTTCCTTTCGGAGAAATAGAGTCTCGCTTAAACTCACCCGCCAACTGTTTGGCTAAACGTCTACACTGCTTAGTGCCATGACCTTCAGCGGATGAGCGCATACCAGCCCCATTATCTTGAATACTCAGACTGTACCACCCGTCTTGGATTTTACCAATAACTTTCAGGCGAGTTACCCCAGCGGCATGTTTACCCACATTGCACAATCCTTCTTCTATAAATTCACAGAGTCCTCGCTTTTGCTCAAAATTCAAGTCCTCCTCTACAATCGCCGCAAACTCTAAAACCTTAATCTTAAGGGTTTTAAATTCCGGCAAGTCTCGCTCCAGAGTATGCCGACTAACGGCATAAAAAAGTTCATTTATCGGCAATTCTAGGTCAAGGATTAAATCATTACCCAGTTGTAAGGTTTTAGTTTGATTCAACTTATCTTGACTCAGGGAGTCCCGTTTAAGATACTCACAAACGTCCCAAATTTCCTGTTTAACCTGTTGAAGTTTACCCACCAACATTTCTGAACTCAAGTCTTGGTCTTGCACCTGCTTAATCACATAAGCTAAGGTTTGCATAGGTTGATTATGAATCCGATTAAAGGTTTGCTCAATCGTGCGTTGGCGGACTTCAAGTTGAGACTTCAACGCCCGGTCATATTTATAGAAAGCAAAAGCACTAATGCCCATACCATTGAACACCAAAACTAACAAAACGGGAGCAACCGGAATCCACCAACCTAAACGAATAAACCCATAACTCATAGCAAGCAGGAGCAAGCTAGCCAAACTAACATAGCCAAGATTCTGCAACGACGATTGAGTCAGCCGCCCCACACTCAAAGCCAATACACCCCAACTGATAATCCAAAGATATTCCCATCTATCGGACCAAACATTCAACAGGGGGCGTCTATCCAGAACCGCACTAATAATTTGACTAACCGTATGGGCTTGAAATTCTACCCCATAAATCTGTCCAGAGGGCTGTAAATCAGCCAAGGCTGTCGTATTCACAATATCATTCACACCAGGGGAAGTGATACCAATTAAAACAACGCGATCGCGAATCCAACTTGCCGGAAAATTTCCCCGGTTGATATCATCCAAAGATAGGGTACGAAATCCCTCTCGACTATTGCGAAAATTCAGCAAAACCTGAACTCCACCTGCATCAGCATCAACATAACCTCCAGAATTAGGTAAAAAGCGAGGGAGTTCAGTTTCACCAAGCATCATTGCATCAGGATCACGAGTGCCATTTTCCAGGGAAATACCTGCCGCCGCTAAATACATTTGGGCTAAGCGCAATGCAAAAGAAAACCTGTATCCTGATGATGTTGGTGTTCCTAAAAGACTGCGTCTAACCTGACCATCTTTATCTTGAATAACATCAGCAAAACCCACCTGTTCAGAGGGTAATGTGGGTGGCGCAGCCATGGGTGGAAATAATACTTTGTCAATGGCAATTATAGTTTTAATATCCCTAAATGCGGTAACTAATTCATCATGACCGGGTTCAACAGGGATATCTCGAATAATATCAATCCCGATAGCTCTAGGATTGTAAGTCTGTAGTGTTCTTAATAATTTGGCTATCTCTTGATCCGGGATAGGATAAGTCCCGACTTGGCGAATATCCCCATCATTAATGCCAATAATCACAATCCGTTCATCAATGGATTCCTGCGGACGCCAACGCAGCAAAGCATCAAGAGTGATCCACTCTAAAAATTGCAGCCACCCACTTAAGCGAGCGACAATCACCAATATCAGAATTACCAGTCCTGGTAGCGATCCCCTTCGCCAGATCACAAATTCTGCTATTATTTTCTTACCCAAACCTTGCCGCAACTGTTCCTTCCTTGACTTATCCCATTTTCCTGGATTTATGTAGAGACGTTGCATGAAACGTCTCTACAATCTGGACATAACAGGGTTATGTATGCCGGATTTGGTATGACCAATGACCAATGACCAATGACCAATGACCAATGACATCCATCAATCGATAAACCCTTCCTCTCTCGCCCGTCTTTCCGTTTGAATTCGCATATTTTTACCCGGTTCCGGATAAACATTCAGAACATCTTGGATTTTAGTCCAATAGTGACGCACCGTTCGTTCAGACACCCCCATTTTTTCGGCAACGGTTTTATCTTGCAATCCGTCTTGAAAAGCCAGATCAATAACCTGTAGCCACTCAGATTTGAATTCTCCAGGTGGCAGCTTCAGGTCTTTGGTATGGGTAATTCCCTGTAGGGACAACTCAATCCGGTTTAACATATCTTGACTAAAAAGAGCTTTATCTGCTAAAGTAAAACCACCATTATGACTATCAATATCTGGTTTAATTCGCACGAGTGCCTTAATGTAACTGCTTTGCACAAAAATATTCAGAGTCGGATAGTTTTCCATCAAGGTTCGCAGCAGTTGGATGCCTGTATCAACACGGGCTACCTCCCCATCTGTTTCCGGGATGGAAAGATCTATGGCGACTAAATCAGGTTGAACCCTTGCCACTTGTTCCAGAGTCATTTTTGCCGTTGTCATCTGGAAAAGTTTTGCCTCTGGATATTGCTGTTGTAGATATTCACTGGTTTTCTCCAAAATTAATCCATGATCATCTACGATAATAATTTTCAGCGGTGTTGGCTCTGATGAATCTTTACTCATATTGTCGTTTGTCCGGCAATCCCTAACAGAGGAGCGATAGCTAGGTTAGGGTTGTTGAACGTAGTTTCCTATAACTCTCATAAAAAATAAGTAAGTTGGTGGAAATCAACTCAACCCTATCAAGTTATATTAACACCCCTAAAACTATTACAAATGACGAATGACGATCTCTACCATTAACTTTAAGCTGAAATTCCCCCCATCCTGATTGAGAATAGAAACATAAACCCTTGCTGCGTAAGCGTTTTAGCCGATTAATTGCCGGGAATCGTACCAATCATCAGCTAAAGACGCGATCGCATCTATTAACGGTTAACAGATTAATTTATGCCGTCTTCAACGGTGCAACCACCCTAACCATCGTTTTTGGTTGAAGTGAAATTCCCAAAACTCCACTAATTTCTAATAATTGTGTCAGCGTTGCTGATTCATACTCTCTATCTTCATATCGCTGAAGCAGACTCTCTTCAATTCCCAGCCGTTGAGCAAGTTCTTTTTGGCTAATTTTAGCCGCAATACGGGCTTGAATCAAAATGCGGGGAAGCTGAGCAAGAGAACCGATTTCAAAAATGATTGGTTCGCTCTCATTGCGATTAATTAGAGCTTCATACTCCTGCATCTGGGCGGTAAAGTCATCGATCAGACTTTGGACTCCATCGACATTAAGTTGCCACATAATAGGATTAGTGTTCTTCAATTCATTATCCGGGGCATTTAACAGTGCTAACGCCCGTTCAAATCCCTGAATACGCTCTTGAGTTACTTGATACTCTAAATCATTTAAAATCATGGTTCCCACTCCTCCACAACCCTTGATCGGGGCGGGTTTAGTCGCATTTGGGTAAGGTAAAAAACGATAATCGTAAAACCCGCCCCTACAGTCTATCCAACCCTATTGAGAGCATCCCGTTTTGGACAAAGCATTACCTAAAGTAACGCAATTGCAATGGTTTCAGCCCCATTCAAAAAGCCAACGTGCCAAATTGGGATGCTCCCACCCTATTGGACTGACACAGCTAAAATTGTAGGATAGATTTTACAATTTGATGGGCGCACGCTATGCGCCCCTACAGTTTCTGGATGTAATTCTAATTCACCAATTAAGGTGTGCCACGTCAGTATTCTCCCTTCCCTATTGCCTGATCAATGACAAATGACCAATGACATAAGACCAATGACCAAATCAAGCAACATTGGCAGGTTCGACTTGTGCCAAAAATTGGAACGCCTTAGCAACATAAGCCGCACATTGTTTAGGTGACGTATCATAAAAAGCACGCCAAGCGGCTGCCTTATATTCGTCATACTTATCGGCTCGTTCGGGATATCGCTCCAACCAGCCTAAACGCACCGCATGACCAATTAACACATCCAGGACAATGTATTCTTCAATTTCCAATTCTGGATTACGTTCCAATATCGCGGCTAATTCCACAAGTGCCTCAATATTCACTTGTCGATAGGTTGGCACTTGAATTTTATTGAGTAAATGCTCAACCCGCAGAGCAAAATTCTTTTCTCCAGGTGTCATTTCCGAGAGCAAAGGTTGACTATCCAGTCGATTGCGACGCTCTAATTTATCACCAATAACCAAACCCTTACAATGTTTCATCACTTGCCAGACTTTCGGGTAAAAGTCTTTCGGAACCCGACCTGCACTACCATCCATTTGCCGTTTTCTCAGCCAATTTCCCGCCATGGTAATGTCTTCGTCGATATAGATTCGCTCCTCTGGCAATATCACCCAATTAATCGCATATTGCGGTTGTTTAACATGCAGCGATTCTTGTTGGCGTAATTTTTGGTTAACCCCTTCATACCCCGCCAAACAGGAACGCAATCGCATTTTAATGTCAAAGGGACTCAAGCGCATCAATGCTTCATAAGCTTCATCTTGAGTCACGCCTAATTCAGCCGCTAATTCACTCGTCAACAGTAGAATTAAATACCCAACCCGCAGTGTGAGTAAGCCATCAACCAGATGCGGTTCGGATTTAATCAGAATACTCAAGTAAATCAGGATTTCCTGAGTTAAAACGCGATCGCGAATATCTTCTCGGCAAAATTCGTCGATCTTTGCCCGGAGTTCCAGATGAGACATTGGATTTTTAATCAGAGAAGCCTCACTGTAAGCTTTGCCAACAGTAATCTGTTTCCCGCGCACCAAAATATCCGTTACCGCATCCGACAAACTAATTTCGACTTTATTCAGTAACCCCGCCGCTTGACGAATCACACCCCAGTAAGGCGATGCGCCTTCCGTACTAGCTCTGAAATAAGCTTCATTTAGCAAATCCGCCACCGTCACCACTCGGTTAGGTTGACCAAACCCTGTATCAAACTCCAGTCCCCGCAAGTTTTTCAGAGTGCGTAATAATTCAATTTGCTCATAAAGATTTTCTGAATTCCGCAAACTATCGAGCAAGGGTTGGAGATTCGTTTCGCATTCCAGTAAGAATTCCTGCGTATGACTTAACGGACCATTGTTTAGCGGATGATTCCTCAGGTAATACTCAGGCGGTGCCGCATCTTGAACCGCAGAGTCGCTAAACTCAAATCCTTGCAGCGTATCAATGCGTTCAACACCTGCTGTGAGCATTAACTGATTTAAACGCCCTAACTTGACCCGCACCCCATTACAGAATCCCTCTTGCAATTCTTGGATTAATTCCAGTAAAGCGGAACCCTGAAGTTGCTCTTGTCCCGGATGACTAATTTCTTCTGCCGTCTGCACCATCTGATGCGTTAACAGCAACGTCACCGTTGGACGTCCCAACTCACCCCAATGGCGTTGAATATACGTCAGTTCACTTTTAATTTGAGCCACTAGGAAATGATAATCCAAGGTCAAATAAAACTGTTGCTGGTCTAAAAACGCTGGCAAAAATACAATCGTTTCTTTCCCGAAGCGAAAAATACGGGATGTGGTCAAACTCCGCAGCCGTCGAATCGGGCGTCCAGTTAATCCCAAGGAATCACACCGTCCAATTTCGGCATACAATCGGGATAGATCCGTTGCCTGACGTACTTGCACGGGATCGACTTGTTTGGGGGTCTGGGTGGCAATCCCATAAGCAGCCAGTTGCGCCTGTAATGCTTCATCCTCTGCCAATAGCGCAATTTGTACCACCGGATCTTGGTGACGCCCTACGCAAAAATGACGCCCTAAGGGGTCAACATCTCCCCGCGTAATTAATTCCTCCTGAAGCATTTGGGCAAACAGATACAAACTCTGCGCCCAGACAAGCGGCAAATTTTCATTCGGTTTGCGATTTTGGGAACGGGGAGACGTGCGTTCGGCTTCAATTTTGTCTTCGGGAACGTAATACACTTCCGGTAATAAGCGCATCCCATCTCGCTCAACCAGCAATGTATCCAAACGCCCCAGATAATTCCGCGCCCGTTCAACGTCTCCCCGAAACCAACCATCCAGGGCTAAGTAGGTAAAAAATAGGGGCCACTCGCATTCAATATGTTCAAATTGTTGCAGTTCCCAGGGTTCATAATGCAAGCGGGTGGTATCTTCTAGGACGGTTTGATGTCCATCGCGCAGGAACCGCTTACACCCGTAGAGTCCTTGTAATTTCTCGACGATTTTCTGACGAGTTCTATCCAGCAGTTCCACGTCTTCGATGGCAAATGCTGGGAACCCGATTACACTTAACAATGCCGCATCAGTTTCTTTTGAACTCGATTCCCGTGGTAATAGGGATTCTAACGTAATCCGCGATCGCGCAATTTCATCAGGGAGAACGTGAATCACGGAAGCTTGAGACCCCCGCACCCCAAATAAATCTAGCCCGTTAATCGCCTCTAATGCGGCTTTTGCCATGCCTACGGAACTGGCGTTGAGTTCCGGATTGCCGTGATTAACTTTATTTCCTCGTTCCCAAATCCCGTAATCTGGTGTCCTATAGGTACGACCAATGTAATACACCAGATTCTGAATGAAATGCACTTCAGCAATGGTGTAAACAATGTGTAACCCTGATGCGGTCATCTGAGCCAGCATCAACAGGAATAGGGAGGTCGCATCGAGCTGCAAATGACCCCACTCATCATCCCCTACGACTACATCACCAGTGCTGGTATTATACTTGGCGTGCAGTGCGTCTAGCAGAGATTGGTTGTCTTTGAACCGTTCCACTTTGGCGGCTTGCCGCATCATACAAAACAGCAGTCCCCGCATCAGTTTGACCACACTTTGTTCGAGTTCAAAGGTGCGCCCACTATCAGCGTCAAGTTTGCGGTACGCTAAGGCTAATCCCCAAACTGCCAAAATGCTGTACACGTTATCCCTAACCCAGGCATCGGTGTAGTCACCATGGGCATTCACGGCTGTACTGGCGGGTAATAATCCGGTAATTGGATTTTGGCGATCGAGAATAATCCGAATCTGCTGGTAATAATCGTTGAGTCGAGCGGGCAGTTGAGTGGCGGTGATAGACATCCCTTAATCAAACTTGATATAAAATTTATTTTCTGGGGTCGTTAGTGAGAGTTCATGAGTTAATTTTTCTTAGCATTCCGGAGATAATATTCATCCATCTTTACCGTCACCTTGACCCACTTCTTGTCGTTTTGCCAACAATTCGTTACATTAATTTACATAATGTAACCAAAACAACGAAGTTGAAGTTATGGATGAGCAACAGCAAAAAGAAGCGAAATTTGGGTTCACGGCGAACGCTGAGAATTGGAATGGTCGTTTAGCGATGATTGGTTTTGTTGCCGCGTTGATTACGGAATATGTTTCTGGTCAAGGCGTGTTACATTTCTGGGGGCTGATGTAATACACTGCATCATACAGTTTTAAGCAATGGGTAAAGAATAGCTGGGTGTTCATTCCCTGAACCCCAGCTTTCTTGTGTATTCCTAGCGGATATACTCCTTGAGAATACTGTTGCGATTAGGATGGCGCAGTTTACGCAGGGCTTTTGCCTCGATTTGGCGAATGCGTTCGCGGGTCACGTTGAAAATTTGACCGATTTCTTCTAGGGTTTTCATCCGTCCATCATCTAACCCATAGCGCAATCGGAGAACGTCTCGTTCGCGGGGGCTTAAGGTATCCAGGACACTTTCTAAGTCTTCCCGCAGCAGATTTTTGGAGACTTGGTCTTCTGGGGTTTCACCATCGGCTTCGATGAAGTCACCCAGGCGAGAGTCTTCTTCTTTACCAATTGGTGTTTCTAGGGAGATGGGAAGTTGGGCTGATTTGGCAATAAATCGCAGCTTCTCGATGGTCATTTCCATGCGATCGGCAATTTCTTCTTCGGTGGGTTTGCGACCCAATTCTTGAGAGAGGATTTTGGTGGTCTTTTTGATCCGGGAGATGGTTTCGTAGAGGTGAACGGGGAGGCGAATGGTACGGGATTGATCCGCGATCGCACGAGTGATGGCTTGTCGAATCCACCATGTCGCGTAGGTGGAGAATTTGTATCCTTTCTCGTGGTCGAACTTTTCCGCCGCCCGAATCAGTCCTAAAGATCCTTCTTGAATCAGGTCTTGAAACGACAGACCCCGATTCATGTATTTCTTGGCAATGGACACAACCAGACGCAGGTTAGACTGCACCATTTTCTCTTTTGCCCGCCGACCCAGGAAAAGGCGTTGGCGAAAGGCGGGAAGTTCCATTTCTACCTCCTTTGCCCATTCTCCTTCCTTCGGTTCTCGCTCGAGCTGATCATACAAGCGATCGCGAATCCGTTCTAATTCCAATAAGTCCGCAATTTTACGCGCCAGTTCAATTTCTTCATCAGCCCGTAATAGCCGAATTCGACCAATTTCTTGTAAGTAGAGGCGAATGGAATCTTCGGTATAGTGCTTCTTTTTCGCTTGTGTGCGACGGCGGGTAGAACGCACCTTACCAGGCTTACTATCTTCCTCCCCCGGTTCGGGTTGAACGGCTTCCGAGTTCCCATCTGCCATATCATCTTGAGTGGCGTCATCCTCCAGCAAGAATTCAAACTCGCTTTGAGGCTGAGAAATTGTTGCAAGTACGTCGTGTGCCTGGGTCATGCCTTTTTCCTCATGCTCCTTCAGTTAAAGACCAGTAGATGTCTAATAATCTACTTAAAAGTTGTAAAAGTTGAGCCAGCGATTTCATCTTACCTTTTGCATTCTAATCGGTTATTGAATTGTTGAGCCTGAGAAACTCAGATGAAATTTATTCCTCTTAACTCAATAGGGATATGAATGCCGGGTAAAGTAATTTTCCATCCTGGCGGCTGTTGAGACTTTTTGATTCTAGCTTTAATTCAAAAAACTTGTTCGCGCTTTTGGGCACCTTAGATTGGCTGATAATCTTCAGCGGTTAAGAGCTTTTGCGCGAAATCGAAATGAATATTTGCCTAAAGAATGAAACCATTATAGATTGTCTTTCCTCGATTTGCATGGCTAGATGAATTGAGGGACTAAAGTTTAACTTGATGGAAGTACGCGAATAGAGTCGTAAGCTTTACTGTTACGCTGGGGAAAGCCATCGAAACTGAATCCGTCTGCTTGATGTCTCCCGGTTATGTCAATCCTTCTTTAATGTACTCTGGGACTCGACTGGTTCGTCCCGGACAAATCGCTGAAATGTGATCAGCCATTTTAATGAAGTTAGCTGACACTTCAACAGCCTTAGTTTCTCTAGAGTTCATGAAACACCCTATTTTAGTACAAACGTTCTGTTCTGTATTGAGAGAATTCTTCTTCTTTGACTACGTTAGCGAAGTTCAGCGTACATGCAACAAATTTTTTGAGGGTAGAGGTAATGCATAAGTCACGAAGGCTCGATGGTGTGTAAAACATTTGTTTTAGCACACAATAGGAGTAGTTGTGTTTAAAATCTGAATAAAATTCGCCGAGATGGTTACAATACGTAACGCTTGTGTCATCTTGTGTAAACTGACCGTCGGAGATGGAGATCGGGCAGAGGGGAGACAGTAGAGGGGAGATCTAACTCATTTAACTCTATATATAGTTGAAATAATGCCAGTTTTTGGCTGATGCCACTCTACAGATAGCGCTAACGAGAACTGAGTTCGCAGTCAGAAGGCATTATTTGAGTTGCCAGAGTTGGTCAATGGTCACAAAGTTAAATCCTTGATTCAGTAGGATTGGGATTAACACGGCTGTCGTTTGGGTAACATCTTCTCCTCCACAGTAACCATCATGCAAGACCAGGAGTGATCCATTCTGTACTTGCTGTAGGACTCGCCGGACAACGACTGAAGTCCCAGGACGTACCCAGTCTTCTGGTACAACACTCCACATCACAGGTCGGTAATGCCATTGGTGTAATAATCTGAGAGTTTGGGGAGTAAACAGACCATTCGGGGGGCGAACATCCCGCAGGCGATCGGAGTTCAGTCCACAAGCTTGGGTAATTGTGGCTTGGGTTTTTTCTAAACTTTGCTTGAGCGTATCTGGTGTCAGCAAGGGGAAAGAGTGGTGATGATAGCCGTGCAATCCAATCCAATGACCTTGGGCGTAGACCTCACGGGCAACGTTTGGTGCCGATTTGACACAAGTACCTAACCAGAAAAAGCTGGCTTTTACATCGTAGCGCTCTAGGACTTGCAGAAGATGGGGGGTGTACTGAGGGTGAGGACCATCATCAAACGTGAGCGCAATGGTTCGCGACTGGGGTGAACCTGACCAAAGACAATCAGGAAAGACAGTCTGCAGAATTGGGTACAGCAGGGGATAGAGGGGGGCAAACTGCATAGGGTAGGAGGGGGAGCAGGGGGAGATGGGAATACAGCCGATTCTGTAGGGGCGGGTTTTACCCATAACGTTTTGGCACAAACCGATAACTGAACTAAACCCGCCCTTGTCCGGATTCAGGGGACGCAAAAATTAAGGTCAAAACTCAACACTCAACACTCAACACTCAACACTCAACACTCAACACTCAAAACTTAAGTCATCAAGGGTCAGTTGACCGTCAAAGGCATAGAATGTAATGCGAGAGATATTCGGCGCATTAATCTGTAGCTGGGTATTGGGAGGTGTAGATGAATCTGATCCAGCTAAATTGGGTTGAGTCGTCACTTGATCAATAAGCATACCCTGGGAGTCGTAAGCCGACATGATCGTTCGCTGGGAACTGGTGACGTAGCAGCAGAACCGAGCAATCGGCTGCAAAAATGTTGCTTCTAGCCAACCGCTTTTAGGTGCCGCCATGAGTACGATTGTACCAGAGCGGGGAGGATAGGCAGGGTTTGATGGCTGTAGAGCGATCGCGTTTTTAAATGTCACTCCAAACGGGTGAAATTGATGCTCTACCACTTCAAAACAGGTTAAAGCTTCCAAATTAAGGCAGACACTCTTCGGTCTTATCACGAGTAAACTCGACTCATATTCAGCTATATCCCAGTCAGGAGAAGCGATCGCCGCTTGCGACTTGATGAAGTTATCATCTATAATTTCCTGTAACTGTAAATTGCATTGCATTGTTATAACAGATTTTAAACAACAAATAAATAAATTGATGAGATCGAACAACGGAAAGCTTATAACTCTATAAGCCTAGAAAAAATGTCAAGTTTTCGGTTTCAAGCACCGCTCAAATCTCCTGCTCTCACAATCACCAGATATCTCCGCTCTGCTGGCAAATCACGTCTACAGGCTGGTTATGTTCAAATTGAAACTCAGCCGCAATGATGCTCCCTGGAACCGTCTCACTCAAAACTACAAGTGTTTTTTAGGTGATTACTGATATGAGTTTGTACCCTTTTGTGTGTAAACGTCCACTCACATAAAATCCTCCGATGAAATAATATTGAGAAAAGTTCCCTCAGTTCAAAACTTATGATTTTAACGCCTTTCTCAAAGATTGACTCACGTTGACCTAGGATTCCGGGTTAAGGGAATCAACTTAAAGTCAGAGGCTCTCGACCCTAGAATCAGGGATGATAGCAATAGCGATAAAATTGAGATATGATTGAACCCAACGGTTTTAAACAGCACTCCTTAGTGACCTCACTGGGACGCATGACATACTACACGGCTGACGACATGCCGTGGCAAACCCCAGAAACCCCTGAGCCAGAAGAACGACCAACATTAGTGTTTTTGCATGGCTTTGGAGGCGGGTCATCAGCGTATGAGTGGTCAAAGGTCTATCCGGCATTTGCTAGTGAGTATCGAGTTTTAGCCCCTGACCTCATCGGTTGGGGTCGTTCAGAGCATCCTGAACGCAATTATCAGATTGATGACTACATCACCACGATTAATGAATTCCTAGAGCAAACCTGTCCTCAAGGAACACCAGTGATTGCTTCGTCTCTAACCGCCGCTTTGACAATCCGAGCCGCGATCGCACGTCCTGAACTGTATAAGTCTTTGATTCTCACCACTCCATCAGGACTCTCTGATTTCGGGGAAGACTACACACGTAGCTTTTTTGCTCAGTTAATCAGCACACCGATTCTGGATCGCATCCTCTACAGCACTGGTGTCGCCACTGAAGGCGGTATCCGCAGTTTCTTGGAAAGTCGGCAATTTGCTCGTTCCAGCCGAATTTACTCAGAAATCGTGGAGGCTTATTTAGCCTCAGCTCAACAACCCAATGCTGAATATGCAGCGCTGTCGTTTGTGCGGGGAGACTTGTGCTTTGACTTATCCCTGTACATTACTCAACTGACCACTCCCACAGCAATTATCTGGGGACAAAAATCGGAATTTACCAGCCCAGAAATCGGCAAGCGACTGGCGGCTCTCAATCCGAAAGCCGTTCAAGTCTTTCAAACCCTTGAAGATGTTGGATTGACTCCTCAGCTCGAATTACCAGCCGTCACAATTGGTTTAATCCAAAAGTATTTGAAAATGCTAAAGTCTGAGGACAGAATTGCAGATTAGTCCTTTGTCATTAGTCTTTTGTCATTATCTCCCCCAGCTCCCAGACGTAGCATGCTACGTCTCTACATGCTCCCTATTCCCTGTTCCCTTTCATTCAACCCTGACATCAATCACGCTAGCGTTGAAATTGTAATCCTTACCCTCTAATTCCACAGGCGTTCCAATTTTAAGCTTGCTATTTCCCAGAACCGGACCATCATTGGTAATAGTGGCTTGACCACCGAGGGTCATTAGTATATCAGTGCTAAAGGTGTCAGGTCTGGGATCGGGTAGTGCTTTAGCCGAGCCATCGGGTTGAGGTACAATAACCAGTCTTGGCAATTCTTTTACGGATATGATGTCTACCTGACCAGAGGGTTGATTGCGAATAACGATATTTGTTTTCTTTTCTTCTCTAAATTGAGACATCAAATCCTCTGGCTTACGCACGCTCAACCCTCGAACAATCAAATCAACTTCAACAGATTTTTCGGCGCTGCTTCCAGGTATCTGAGCGACGGAACCTGTACCTGGAATGAAAAAGATTCCCACAATCACTAATAAAATGACCAAGACAGCCCCTAGATCAAGAAGGCTGATTTTACCAAAAAGACGACCTTTAGAATCCAAAATAGTCATAAATCCTCACGATTAGTATTTTTTAACTCTCGTTTTAACATCAACAGAAGACTCAGTTATGCTGTCCTGAGTTAAATTACTACGGCAGCAACAATAGATCAGTATAACCTGTGGAAAGCTTAGGAGTTTAAAACCGCTACCGCGCATTCCTCTCCGGTCTCGCATACACGGAGTTTCCTGCGACGGAGGCATTATTATGAAGATTCTTATGCTAAGCACAACGGCAGTCTCCAAAGGCTACTGAGCGTTACTGGCGTCTTCAGGGTGTGGGAGGTAAGCGATCGCGTCGTTCGTAGTAGGCACTGCGAGTGCCATAAACCTGACGGGGTGACACGCTACTTGGAAAGTAGATAGTCTACACGGTATAAGGTAGTAATAATAAGGCTTTGGCTTTGTTGTCAGTCCATGAGAGATCAGCGCTAAAGCGCTTACTACAAACTCTAAAGTTGACGCTATGGATCAGTCTCCCTCATCCGCTTTACCGAAGCCAGAGATTAAAACGCTGCGTTTTACCACCAAGTTTACCTATGGAGTGGGTGAGTTATCAGCCGCGATTCCTGGCAATATTTTATCCTTTTTCTTCTTGTTTTTTCTCACGAATATCGCTGGACTTAGTGCGAGTAAAGCGGGTACTGTGATGCTGATTAGCAAAGCCTGGGATGCGATTAATGATCCGCTGATTGGCTGGCTGAGTGATCACACCCGTTCACCTTGGGGACGGCGTTATCCGTGGATTGTTTGTGGCGCGGTTCCTTTGGGACTCTTTTTTATGTTGCTGTGGATTGTGCCGACGTTTAGTCAGGATGCTACGTTGAATCAGCAGGCGTTATTCGGCTACTACGGTGTTTTAGGGGTTTTATTTTATGCTGCATTTACATCAGTGCTGCTGCCCTTCTCTGCCCTAGCTCCCGAACTGACTCAAGATTATCATGAGCGGACTAGCTTGATCAGTTTTAAATCGGCATTTTCTGTCGGTGGCGCAATTTTGGCATTAGTTTTGGCTCAAGTTATCTTTTCTGTAGTGGAACACCCTAGCCAAAAATATTTAGTGTTAGGAATTGTCTGTGCTACTTGCGCTGTTGTATCTGCCTACGTCAGTGTTTTAGGAACTCATCGGGTTGTCCTCAATCAGCAAGAACCAGAGACAGTGAATGAGTCGGTACGCCCATCGTTACCCTGGCGATCACAAATTGGCTATATCTTCACTAATCGCCCTTTCTTGTATGTCATGGGTATTTATCTTTGTTCTTGGTTAGGGGTACAGATTACTGCCGCAATTTTGCCCTACTTTGTGATTAACTGGATGGGATTACCCGATCACCACTTTACCCAAGTCGCGATCGCGGTTCAAGGAACGGCACTGGCGATGATGTTTATCTGGAGTTTTGTGAGTAAGCGGTTGGGGAAAAAAGCGGTTTATTTAATCGGGATGCCGTTGTTAATTCTGGCGGAAGCTGGCTTATTTTTCCTACAACCGGGTCAAGTGGGTTTACTCTATGGTTTGGCTGTATTGGCAGGATTTGGTATTGCTACGGCTTATCTAATTCCCTGGTCAATGTTACCCGATGTTGTGGATCTCGATGAACTCAATAGCGGACAACGACGGGAGGGGATTTTCTATGGGTTCATGGTATTGTTTCAGAAAATGGGGTTTGCGATCGCCCTGTTTTTAGTGGGAAAAATACTCGACTGGGCAGGGTTTATTTCCAGTGTGGCGGGAGAACCTAATCCTGTACAACCAGAGTCGGCGTTGTTTGCCATCCGGATGATTATTGGTCCGTTACCGACATTGATCTTACTTTGCGGTTTGGTTTTTAGCTATTTTTATCCGATTACTCGCGAGGTTCATGTCCAAATTCTCCATCAACTCTGGGAACGCAATCATCAGTCCTAATGTGAATGGCACGCTCAATAAGCATTTCTGGATAAATGAAACCTTAATATACCGTAGGGTGGGTTGACCCACTTAAAATAGGGCTTTGTTTGTAGTGAGAACTTTAGTTCTCTAACGCCTAGCTGGAAAAGGCTGAGGTTCCCTCACTACGAAGCCAATCTATCGCACCATTTTAGCTGGGTTAGTCCGCCATCGTGGGCTCTTGCGAAGTCGAAACCCACCAGCCTTAAGTCAGCGCCATTCGTCTTAATATTAGGGGCATGACAGGGCTAAAATAGTGACATAGATTTTAGGTTTTTTGGGCGCACGTCGGTATCTTTTTGGGCGCACGTCGGTGCGCCCCTACGGTTTCACGTTATGCTAATCTACCAAGTTAGATATGCCATTTATTATGGAAAATACAGCGGAATACAGTTGTGCCTACTGTGGCGAAGCCAATGTCACCTTTATTGATATTAGTGCAGGCTCTCAGCAATCCTATGTTGAGGATTGTCAGGTTTGTTGTCAACCGAATATTTTGTATGTCCGGATTGATGAAGAAACCCTCGACGTGGAAATTGATACGGATGTGGAAAGTTAACTGGAACATAATGGAGAATTAATTGATAGGGAACCCACTAGACCTCATGAAACAGTCGCGGTAAAGTTAGCTACTCACCCGCCGCTTGTAGGATTGTTGCATACAACTGACTACTTACCCGAAAATCTAACTCCCCCATCAACCGATCTATCAGAGGCTTGACCGTGGGAATGAAACCATTCTGTTTAGCTTGTAGTAGAACGCCTAATAATCCAGTTACGTTAAGTCCATAATTAGTTGCCAACGCTCTACCACGCCGCTCATCCATCAGGAGTAGGTTAGCTTTCAATTCCAGCGCTAAAATGATTGCTTCGGCTTCACCCAAATCAATATTGTTCTGGCTAGTTTGAATATCTGTCACTCTTTGAACATCAGCGACTGTCTTAGTCTGAATCCAAGATAGAGACTGTACTTCAACTGCACCAGGAACAATTTTATTCACTGCCACCATTTCATCATAAACAGCTTGCGGAATAATGATGGTTTTATAGAGTTGCCGCAATAAATCGAGCTGACCAATTGCTGCCAGATTGGTGATGGGTGAAGTATCACTGACAACAATCATAGTAAGCCCATTGACTGCAAGGTTTGAATATCCGACTGAAAATCCTCTACATCATAGTTGATACAAAGTCCTCGTTTGGCTAATTCGTGTTGGAACTCAATTACGGTCAGTCCAGTCCAGGTGCGGACTTTGCCACTGCTGATTTTTTCTTGTTTGTACAGCATGATGGCAATCTCTAGCTTTAGTTCATCCTTAGTCATCTTGGTGGCTTGGAGGATGTCATTCGGTATGACCAGACTCATCGGTTTCGGTTGGAGGAAATTGGATTATTCTGATTCTAAGGATAAGCGATTCTGCATCAGATGGAACGGAATCATGCAGTTACCGCACACGCTTCGCGATCGCGTGTGACAGTTGCGTAAGTCCTGCTACTCATTCTTTGAGATCCATTCTCATCCCTGAGATAGAGATCTCAGCGTAGCTTTAGCTTTTTTATCATTTCGTCGCAGTAGCGTAACACACCATTACCTCGGCTAAACTATTACGCATTAAAATTTGAAATGGGTAGCGATATAGCTGTTAGGACAGATGATTTATGTAGAGACGTTCCATGGAACGTCTCTACAATGATGCCTCTAGAGAAGAAGACGCAGGATTTGTCAGGACTTACGCAGCTACACCACTTATGGAGGAAAAGGTGCGTTAAGCTACGCTAACACACCCTACACATAAAGGATTTGTGTAAGTCCTATTTGTTAAGATTTTTGGTCGTTTGGCAAAAAAAGTCAGTTTATGGGGGAAACTTTTCGTTAGAGAGCGTAAAAGGTTATTGAACCATGCCGTATCCTAAAGTTCGCCCGCTTTGGACTTTTCTGCTTCTCTTGTTGGCAGGAATGCTCGCTCCTTCCTCAACCTATGCTCAATCTATTACTCCAGCAGCAGATGGCACGGGGACGATGGTAACACCGGATGGAAACCGCTTCGATATCCACGGTGGCACGTTTTCGGGAGATGGGGCAAATCTGTTCCACAGTTTTGAGCAGTTTGGCTTAGATTCGGGTCAGATTGCCAATTTTTTATCAGATCCTACGATTCAGCATATTATCGGGCGAGTTGTTGGCGGTGATCCTTCCCAGATTAATGGGTTAATTCAGGTTATGGGGGGTAATTCTAATTTAGTGTTGATGAATCCGGCGGGTTGGGTGCTGGGTTCAGAGGCTCAAATTAATGTTCCGGCGGCGTTTACGCTGACAACGGCGACGGGTGTGGGTTTTGAGAATGGGTATTGGTTCAATGGGTGGGGTGAGAATGACTACTCGAATTTAATCGGTACACCGAGTCAGTTTGCGTTTGATTCGATGCAACCGGGAAGTATTATTAATGCGGGTAACTTGGAGGTGCTAGAAGGTCAAACGTTAACCCTGCTGGGTGGTACTGTGGTCAATACGGGAGAAATTCGGGCGCCTGGAGGGACGATTACGATCGCGGCTGTACCGGGGAAAAACCGAGTCCGGATTCGTCAGTCGGGACATTTGTTGAGTTTGGAAATTGAAGCACCTCGGACAGTGGATGGACAACTGTTATCGTTTACCGCGCGGGATTTACCGGATTTGCTGACGGTTGGGGCGACGGGTATGGAGACGGGATTAACGGCAAATGCGGATGGTACGGTGCAGTTAGGGGAGTCTGGGACAAGGATACCCACAACTCAAGGAAGTGCGATGCCTACGGCTGGCTTCGCCTACGCTTCTGGTAGCCTAGATGTCTCTAATTCAGGTGTAGGCAAAGTTGGCGGTGAGGTGAATATTTTAGGTCAGCGCGTTGGTGTATTCGGGGCTACGGTGGATGCTTCGGGTACAAACGGCGGTGGATTGGTGAGAGTGGGAGGGGATTATCAAGGTCAGGGTACTATACCGAATGCGTCGCGGACGGTTGTTAGTGCAGATTCGAGGATTAATGCGGATGCGCTGGTTGAAGGGAATGGGGGACAGGTGATTGTTTGGGCGGATGACGCCACTGGGTTTAATGGCAATATTAGCGCTGGTGGGGGGAGTGATTCTGGGGATGGTGGCTTTGTTGAGGTGTCGGGAAAAGACGCATTAGCCTTTAGTGGTTATGTTGATGTGTCGGCGGCAAATGGTCAAGATGGGACTATTTTACTCGACCCTAGAGATATTATTATTGAGCCAAATGATGGGGTGGCTGATGATAATGGTCAGATTTCTCCTGGCGTAGATGAAGAAATTCTCTTTAATGATGGTGGGAATGCGGTTGATTTTGAAATTGATGACACAGCATTGACTGCTTTGACGGGTAATATTCTTCTGCAAGCGCAGCAGGATATTATTGCCCAGGCTGGGACGAATTTGAATTTCACCAATCAGACGTTTGGTGAGACGATTCGCTTTGAGGCGGGTCGAGATATTCAGATTAATTCACGCCTAACTACAGCAGGTGGTTCGGTCGAGTTAACCGCGACAACGGGCGGGATTGTGTTTGATGGTATTGATACCAGTGTGAATACAGGGAATGCTGGTTCTGTAACGTTGCAAGCGGCGGGGGATATCACAACGATAGAGAATTTTCTTGTAGAACTCGTCGATCCGGAAAATATCTCAGCAGGCGTTACTGATATAGCAGACGCCAGTATAAATACGTCGGTGAGTGTTAATGGTAGCGGCAATGGGGGTGATATTTCTCTTATCAGTACGAATGGTTCTATTGATACGAGTTCTGGAGATATCTTATCTGTAACGCCTGATGGTAGGGGAGGTTCTGTAGCGTTACAAGCTGGGGGCAATATTACGGTTAAGTCTATCGGTAGTTACGTTAATCCGACAGGGGATGCTGGATCGATAACCTTGCAAGCGGGAGGTAATATCACAACCACAGGTCTTTTGGGTGAAAACGGTGAGGGAACACTGATTTCTAGTGCAAAAACGGGTAACGGGGGTCAAATTTCTCTAACCAGTACCAATGGTTCGATTGATACCCGTTCAGGAGAAATTTGGGCTTTTTCAATTAATGGCAACGCTGGCGCGATCGCACTGTCTGCTGCTGATGAGATTAACACGGCTGAAATTAAGGCGAGTGCTGAAAGTGGAGATGGGAGTGGGGGAACTATCTCCTTTTCTAATGCTGGTGATGTGAATACAGCAGAGATTGATGTGAGTGCGGATTTGGGAAATGGAGGGAGTATCTCCTTTTTGGGTGCAAGTGGTATTAATACAGCAGAGATTGATGCCAGTTCGGTTTCCGGAAATGGGGGAACTATCTCCTTTTCTGATGCTGGTGATGTGAATATAACAGAGATTCAGGCGAGTGCTGAAAGTGGAGATGGGAGTGGGGGAACTATCTCCTTTTCTAATGCTGGTGATGTGAATACAGCAGAGATTGATGTGAGTGCGGATTTGGGAAATGGAGGGAGTATCTCCTTTTCGGGTGCAAGTGGTATTAATACAGCACAGATTGATGCCAGTTCGGTTTCGGGAAATGGGGGAACTATCTCTTTTTCTAGTGCTGGTGATATTAATACGACAGAAATTGATGCGAGTGCTGAAAGTGGAGATGGAGGGACTATCTCTTTTTCGGGTGCGAGTGATATTAATACGGCACAGATTGATGCCAGTTCGGTTTCCGGAAATGGGGGAACTGTCTCTTTTTCCGGTTTTGTTGATATTGCTGATGGGACTGATACGGGACAGATGACGTTCTCATTTTCTCCCCCTGATGACATTAGTACGCAACAGATAGATGTCAGTTCGGTTTCCGGAAATGGGGGAACTGTCTCTTTGTTTAGTGTTGGTGAGATTAACACGGCACAGATAGATGCGAGTTCGGTTTCCGGAAATGGGGGAACTGTCTCTTTTTCTAGTGCTGATGAGGTTACTGTTGATACTGATTCGGGACAGGTCACTCTCTCGTTGTCACTTTCTGGTGTGAGTGAGATTAACACGGCAAAGATAGATGCCAGTTCGGATTCCGGAAATGGGGGAACTGTCACTGTGTCTGGTGCTGGTGAGATTAAAACGGAACAGATTGATACCAGTTCGGTTTCTGGAGATGGGGGAACTATCTCATTTTCTAGTGCTGGTAATATCGATACGGCACAGATTGATACAAGTTCGGCAAGTGGGAATGGGGGAGCGATCGCACTTTCGGCAGGGGATGACATTAACACGGCACAGATTGATACCAGTTCAGCAAGTGGGAATGGGGGAGCGATCGCACTTTCGGCAGGGGATGACATTAACACGGCACAGATTAATACCAGTTCGGCAAGTGATGAAAGTATTGGTAACGGTGGAAACGTAACTCTTAACGCTCAAGGAAATGTTCAAGTTACCTCTATCAATGCTCAAGGTGGAGACAGTGGGATGGGGGGTGATGTTGACATTACCGCCAACGGATTTTTCAGCGCCACAGGCACGTTTACAGACCAGAATAATATAGATACCAGCATTTCCACTGCTGCTGGGAGTGAAGGAGGTCAAGTTATCATTCGACATGGAGGTGGTGTTGGTATTGCCTTTGATGTAGGAAATGCCTCTTTAAATGGAACGGCTGGAGCTATTACTACTGGCACTGATAATTCAATTCTGCCACCCCAGTCTTTTTCAGGTTCTTATAGCCAGGGAACTCCGCCAAGCGATATTCAGATCATTGCTCAAAATAACTCTTTTGTGGTCTCGCCGCTACCTTCTGTGATTTTGCCACCCCAGTCTTTA
Organism: Coleofasciculus chthonoplastes PCC 7420; assembly: GCF_000155555.1. Classification (GTDB taxonomy): domain Bacteria; phylum Cyanobacteriota; class Cyanobacteriia; order Cyanobacteriales; family Coleofasciculaceae; genus Coleofasciculus; species Coleofasciculus chthonoplastes_A. Next base: position 115,776 of record NZ_DS989866.1, on the reverse strand, counting down.
CCAAATGTTATCAGCCAAGGTATTTCTCCTAGTAATATTGATTTCGTCCCTCAAGATAACGCTTTTAATTCACCTCAAGACAACTCTTTTATAGCTGGCAATTGTCCACCTGACTGTAATCTTGAAATCAGCAACTTGAGGGCGAGTAATCCTCTCCCAGAGTTGGTTTTTGAATTAGAGGAATTGTTTACCAGTGAGTTTGAGCAGTATCTAGGACAGTCTGGTACTCCGATTAAAACACTAGAGGATGCTCAGGAAGAACTTCGGGCGATTGAGGAGCAAACAGGAGTTAAATCAGCACTGATTTATGTTTTTTTTGCTCCAATTAATCCACTATTTCAATACCAAAGTCAGTCATCAGAGCTATCCTCAGAGCTAGAGGTGTGGGAGTTCGGCGAACAAGGATTAGTGGTGGATAAAACAGCTCAGAGTAAGATTAGGCGCAATCTTCGTCCTGAAGTTGAAGATCAGTTACGAATAGTTGTAGTAACAGCTAACGAAAAACCAATTCGGAAACGAATAGCAGATGTATCTGCAAATTATATTCTGGCAACAATTAACCAATTTCAAGGGCTTGTTTTAGACAATAAAAATCATAAAAATGACTACATAGAATCGGCTAATAAGATATATCAATGGTTAATTGAATCCATCGAGCCAGATTTACAAGATCAACAAATTGAGAACCTAGTTTTCATCATGGATAGTGGTCTTAGGTCGCTGCCTCTAGCAGCACTTTACGATAAAGAAGGATTGTCAATTTTAAACAAGTATAGCGTGGGTTTAATGCCTAGCCTAAGCCTTACTGATACTCGCTATGTCAATATTCAGGACTTTCAAGTTTTAGCTATGGGGGCTGAAAAGTTTACAAGTGGAGAAGAATCGTTACCAGCAGTACCTGTAGAACTAGGTGTAATTACTCAACAAATTTGGTCAGGTAAAGAGTTTCTCAACGAAGACTTCAACCTAGAAAATCTAACCAAGGAGCGAACACCAGAATTTCGTATTGTTCATTTGGCAACTCATGCCAACTTCCAACCGGGAGATCCTGTTAATTCATACATTCGCTTGGGTAATAGTAAGAAGCTAACATTTGATCAACTCAGTCAGCTAAATTTAAATGACCCATTAGTTGAACTGTTGGTGTTAAGTGCTTGTCGCACAGTGATGGGTGACTCAGAGTCGGAATTGGGATTTGCTGGGTTTGCTAAACGGGCTGGTGTCAAGTCAGCATTGGGAAGTTTATGGGCTGTCAGTGATCTTGGTACACTGGCGCTCATGATCTCCTTCTACGAGAAAATGGGAGAAACTGAAATTCCGATTAAGGCTAAGGCATTACAACAAGCTCAGCTAGCGATGAGCCGAGGTGAAGTGCGATTGGAGGGAGGTCAGATCGTAACGAGTAGTAGTAGCTATCCTCTACCCTCTAAGTTGCTAAGGAATCTAGAAGATCAAGTATTTACTCATCCTTATTACTGGAGTGGTTTCACAGTGATTGGCAATCCTTGGTAATAGTAGTTTGGCAGTAAGCTGTCATGCATTTAAATTGGGTATTAGTAGCGAGCAAGATGCTCGCACTACAAGGATTCGTCATTATTGACATTAAGATTTACAGCAGATTGCAGGTAAATGAAGTACACCTACATAGTGCTACTACTTGATCAGAGGGTAAAAACTGTACCTCACGAACTTGCAATACGCTGTAAATGCCGAATCGCTTAGAATCTTGCAGTCAATTATTTCGCGGTGTAATTATAATAACACTCTTATTTGGATTAGACTGACAATTATTTTCCGCTTGCTCTCTTAATTTTGTTCTCAATTCTGTCAGTGCGTTTTCTATATCTTTGGCGCTTTCACGCTCTCCAAAAACTTCATATCCAGCTTTGGCTTTGGTTTCTAGTTGTTCTGCCTCTTCTTGCTTGCCTAGAATGAGCTTGGCTCCTGCTAAACCAGCTTGTGCTTCCGCTAGGTTGTAGCTATGCCCGATAGGGTCAAAGCGCTCGATTGCCTTGGAATAGTAATCCTCAGCTAGCAAGTTGAGTCCGGATTCTGCATAGAGTTTCCCCAGCCTGCTGTACACAAATGGTGTTTTGGCTCCTTCTAGTTGTCTGAGTTCTTTAATCGCATCAGTTATTAAATATTCAGTACTGTAAACTCCAGCTAGGGCAAGTGCCTTATTTTCATCCGTCAAGCTTGAATTGTTAATGTCTACTACTCTCTTGCGTACTTCTTTCCGCTTATTTTCTGGAAGGATTTCAAAGCCGAAACAGCCTCCAGAACCATCATCTTCAAGTGAGGATCTGTTCTGATCTGTTGTAACAGTCAATAAAAATTGAACTCCCTGTGTTAAAAAAGGGGCATCATTAGGATACTTTAGCTCCGTAGAAGTAACTTTTGCTGGATTTTCCCACCAGATGATCCCTCCCGGTCCTAACACTTTTACGGTATAGCTGGTTGCTCCCGGTACTTCATTCCAATGAAAAGTTGGTCTCTCATCGAGCAGATAAGTCATGCGAGGACTAAGTGTGTATGGAATTTCTGGATTACTTCCACCCAGTCTATATCTAATAATTGTAAGACGCTCATCTTGTCTATTAGATAGGTGGCAAGTGCTGTTTACGCCCGATGATACATTGGCAGGTAATAGTGGTTTAGCCCCATTAGGGCAGCGAATCTTCACAATTGACGATGGTATTAGTATATCACCCGGCTGAAGTACTTCCCCTGTTTTGATTGATGTCTCCGAATCTCCCCGGAGGAGAATTACTTCGTCTTCAGCTTGAATTAGTTCTATATCAGGGGTGGATGAAATAGCAGTGAATCTGAGCGCTGTTGTTTGTATCAGAGTAACAGCAATCGCGACAGGTATTTTATAGTTCATGATGTTTCTCAGAGTAGATACGTTGTAATAAAGTCCAAAATTTTGTACATGGAGTTATGTCATAGCTTTATTTCTCCTATTTCACCTGAACAGTTTTGAGTTCTAGCAGTCGTTCCTTAGCCATTGCCAACCAGATAACTTCCTCAGGAAATTCTTCAGGACTGTCAGAAATACAGTATTCCCATTGTTTTTGTTCCTCCTTAGTATTATCGTTTTCCTTATTTAGCACCTGTGCTAGTAGACAATGGGCAGAACCTGGGCGTTCATCAAGACTTGGGGGCAACTGATCAGCCAGATAAATTGCTATATTTAGATGTTCCTTAGCAAGAGTGAGATAATTCTTTTCTAAATACAACCAGCCAAAGTTCTTGTACAGAGTGTACTCCAAACGCTTATTTTCGATTGACTTTTTCTTAAGCTGTGTCAGAAGGACACCAGCATTAGCATAATCTTTTTTGAGAATATACAAGCGAGCTAAGTTGTTAAAAGCTGTTTGGTAACCACCTTGTATAGCATATTTGTATTCTGTGCTGGCACGCTTAAAATCTTGTAACTCTTCGTAAAGCAAACCCAGATAGAAATGTGTTTTTGCATCATCTGGATTCATTGCCAAAGCGCGTTTGTAATCTGATTCAGCACTCGCTAAACGACCAGCTTGGTATTCTTGATATCCGTGTTGACGATAAGGCTCGGCGAATCTAGGCAACACCCAGTAGATAGTTCCTAAAATTACACAGACTAATAATGCTAAACCCAATTTAATCTCTTGCCACCAGTGCTTAGATAGATTGCAGTTTTCGAGAAACTGTTTTATTCCTTCCTTACCTGACTCGGTTAGTGCGCCTTTAGCTGCCAAAAGTGTCAACACACTCTGAACACTAATTGCCAAAGCTCCCAATAAATCAGGTCCGCCTGTTAAAACACGAGAGGAAATATTTACCAAAAGCCCAAGAGAAGCCGTGAAGAATAGGACAGATAATCCACTCCACGACCAATCAAAACGATCCTGTGGATGGACAGGAGGGGGGAAAAACCACCACCATGCTTTAGGTGGAAGCTTCAGGCTTTTACGCCATTCAGGTAGCTCTACGGTTTGGGCAATAAACTTTGCCTGTTCTCTCAAGCGCTTGTCTAGGTCAATCAGAGTGAGTAGAGTATCTGGGGAATCCTGGTTTTTCTCAAGTTGGATAGCTTCAACGGCATCACGAGCAAGTAAGACATCTATCACTCGCTTTTGCTTATCTGATGGTTGATGAACATTTGCTTTTAAGGCTGTAGGTAAATATCTAAATTGCGTAAATACGACGGCAAAAATTGTTTTGTATGAAGATCGAAAAATCTCTGCTTTGAGTGCTTTGCACCAGCGTTTTAATCGAGCATATAAAATTGTAAACTTTATTTTATTTGTTGAATATTTAGATGCTTTTTCAAGTGCCTCTAGCTTAATTCTATAGTTTTTTATTGCTTGATTTAATGAAGTAAACATTATTTAATTTGATTAGTTTTGGAGTAGCATTAATCAATCTTATCAAACCGTATTTTAAGAAGATCTAGGTGGCTCTAAAAGGTTAAATACCAATAGGCAACTCCTAAAAACGATAGTTAACACTAAAGTAGTATCCAAGATCCTGGAAGTTATCATCCCGGTCATCTAGCAAATTTAAAGGAATGCCCCAGTCGAAACGAAAGCTCAGTTGCGACTCTGGCTGCACAATTAATCCCAAACCAAGAGCAGCTAAGAAACGATCTGATGGTAACTGATTCGGGTTATCAGGATGATTCCAGACAATGCCTGCATCAAAAAAGGGAGCTAGTAGTAAGGTTGAAACACCAGTTTGATTGCGTTCAAGAGTAATTCTATCTTCAATTGAGAAGCGAAACCCATTATCCCCAGAGCGCACATTCTGTCGATAACCCCGCACTGATTGACCTCCACCAATCACAAACTGTTGAGCGGGTAATAAACTACCCGGTGTCAATTGTAATTCAGCCTGAACAACCAACAAGTGGTTCCCACTAATTCGTTGCACCCGTTGCACTTGACCCAACCAACTCAAGAACTGTCCATCTGGAACCTCCCCCTCATTTGCAGTCGCATCAAAGAAACCCGTCCCAAAACTAAACTGTGAACCCAAAAACCACGCCCCTCGCGATGAACGACGCAGATACTCTTGTCCAAACTGAATTACACTCGTGCGACTCACCCCATCCTCATCCGGACCAATGCCAAAGGGAATCCCTAAAGAATCAAAAATAAACGTCTGACCCTCTTGGAAGGTAAAACCCAAGGATAAGGCAAACTCTTCACGAGGCTTGCGTATCAACGGTTGACGATAAACAATTTCATATAGATCCGTTTCTCCTCGAATATCAAAGTCATCAAACTCTGACTGAATAATATCATTTCTATTCGGTGCTATTCTCAGTGTCAGTGTACCGTTCATTGAATTGAGCGGCAGCCGATAGCCCAAATCCACTACATCAGCGCCCAACGTCGCCGAACGGGAAAAGGAAATTCTATCTCCAACAACCGCTAAGTTACGATGGCTTAACTCAACGCCTAATCGTTCAGAACCAACACTCGGCGGTGAGAAGTTATCAGCACGTACACTACCCTCAAAGGGATTCACTTTAGTGAAGTGAACATTGAGATTCGTTTGCCCTCTCTCCCCAGTTGCGACTAAACGCGCTTCTATACCCCCGATAATGGGATCGTCACGTAGTAATCTCAGTTGGTCTTCCAGTTCAGCCGTATTCAGGGGAGTCCCTGTACCCAATTGAATGCGATCGCGAATATAAGATGCCCATCGTCCTGTTACTTCAACTTTTTGAACCTCTGTATTTTCTTCTTGGTTTTCACTGTCCGTAATCTGGCGGCTTCCACTCTCCTCAGTCTCAATGATTTCAAAGATCTGAATTTGCTCTAAACTTCCCTCAATCACACAAATTTCCACAACCCCATTCTCAAAGCTGGAAACTTCTGCTTGAGAGTTGATGTAACCCTTTGTGAGATAAAGGTCAGTAATGGCTCCGGCAATATTATTCGGTAAATTTTCCAGAACGTTCTTCAAGTCAGCAAACTCTTTTCGTTGGGTGTATTTTTCCGGTGCTGTCAGCAAAAATCTTACCGTGACATATCGCTTCTCTAGGGGTTGAGTCACTTCCCTAACCGCATCCATCACTTCCTCACGACTAAACACTGTATTGCCAATTACCTTAATCGTCAGCCCTGGAATATTTTCGACTGGAAACGCGATCGCAGAATGTTGCTGGTGAAACTTATGGGTATCCGGACAAGCTGAAGCCAGTAGCGAAGAGGCTTCGGCTTCACTGTTTGGAGGGGATAGCTGCACAACTGGATCAGTCAGATGTTGCATTTCCACCTCCCCTAACCCAGTCGCTGAGGTGAAAACATGATCAGGATTAGCGGTAGCCCTGAACCCACTCCCTGTCATGAGCCAAACTAGGGGGAGTATCAGCAGACAACCCTGCAAGCTTAAAGGCGCAGCCATCGTAGTTATAAGTAAAAACTACTAACTCTGTCAGATCCATTCTCATCCCTGAGATAGAAATCTCAGTGTAGCTTTAGCTTTTTTTATCATTTTGTCGCCGATAAACACCTGTAACGGCTCCTATCCCGCCCTTGAAGGCGTCAAACCGCTATACTCCTCATCCTTCGTTATCTCTGTTACCTGTGTTTAGTTCAGTCAGATTCCCAAGGATTAACAATTGCAATCCCACATTCTTCAAAATCAGAAACATTACGAGACACATCTTATGATAGAGACGTTCCGGCGAAACGTCTCTACAACAGTTCGTTTGTCCTAACTAATAGGTGTGTCTATTCTTTAAAATTAGGAAGTTCGCGTAAGGGTTCCCTAGGAATCATCGGCAGTTTAAAATCGCCCAAATGGGTAAAACGTCGCTCGATAGCCAAGGCTAAATTCAAGGGTTTAGGAACTGGTTCTGTTAATACAGCGCGGAGGATTTCTTTAGCTTCTTCTTCAAGAGAACGTCCCGAATATTCAGCTCGCTTTTGGAGGCGATTTTTCAGGTCATCATCAAAGTTTTGAATCGTGATACTGTTCATAGTAGACTCAATGGCTAAAGCTATAAGCTGTTCGGCATTTAAACCTTAATATCAATAATGGCGCAATCCTTGCCGTAGTGCGAGCATCTTGCTCGCTACATCAAGCATCTTGCTCGCTACATCAAGCATCTTGCTCGCTACATCAAGCATCTTGCTCGCTACATCAAGCATCTTGCTCGCTACATCAAGCATCTTGCTCGCTACATCAAGCATCTTGCTCGCTACATCAAGCATCTTGCTCGCTACATCAAGCATCTTGCTCGCTACTAATACCCAATTTAAATGCATGACAGCTTATTTGGGGGAGAGCGACAAGATCAGGCTAGCATAGTGTTATTGTTTCACTTGCGATAGATTTTAACGCACTGCACACCGACTGCTGCGTGACTTTAGCTTTTTTTATCATTTCGTCGCGGATAAACCTTACTTTTGATCGGGATCTGGAAAACCTCTCTCCTGTAAGGAGAGAGGCTTTGAATTCTCCCGGGCTGGGGGGTTAGGTTGAATGTCACACTCCTCAAGTCTGGCGTTGCACAGCCCACCCTACAACTCAAACCTTTACAAAGGACGAATGACGATCTCCACCCCTCATTCTTTATATTTGTTAATTTTCCTTGGATGTACGAAAAACCCTAACGCTAGTATAAGGGGTCAACTACTCCTGAAACGCCAAAACTCAACAGTAGCATTGATTATAGATGCCCCTCATTGGTGAAGAACGTACTCATGGTTATGAATACAACGCTCCGCTCTCATAAACCCCTTGGTGGACTATACACTAAAACAGGGGAACATGCTTTGGTTTTTCCTTTGAAGCATACGCAAGTGCTGGCAAAGGTGGCGGGGAATTTATCCCGCGTCGAAGTAACCCAAACCTTTGAAAATTCCTTCCGGGAACCCTTAGAAGCTATCTATATCTTCCCTCTCCCCGATGCGGCGGTGGTGGATGAGATGGAGATTAAACTGGGCGATCGCATAATTAAAGGGGGGATTAAAAAACGGGAAGAGGCGCAGCTAATTTATGAACAAGCCCGCCAAGAGGGACGAACGGCTGGATTATTAGAACAAGAACGGGATAATATTTTTACTCAATCTTTAGCCAATATTAAACCCGGAGAACGAATTGATGTCACGATTCGCTATACTGATACGCTGAAATTTAGTAGCGGTGAGTGCGAATTTGTTTTCCCGATGGTAGTAGGACCCCGATTTTGTCCAGGGATTCCCATTGACGAAACTGGGGATAGCGATCGCGTGGCGGATGCGTCACGGATTATGCCTACGATTATCCCACCCAGTACCCGATCTGGACATGATATTCAAATCACGGTGGAAATTGACGCTGGGGTTCCCATTTCCAACATTAATTCCCCCTCGCACCAGATTAGAGTGGAACAGGAGGAAACAGGGGTGCGCGTACTCCTGGGGGAAGGGGACACAATTCCCAACAAAGACCTGATTTTACGCTATCAAGTAGCAGGCGATCGCACTCAGGCGACGGTACTGACGCAATCGGATACACGCGGCGGTCATTTCGCCCTTTATTTGATTCCGGCTGTGGATTATTCCGATCATGAAATTGTCCCCAAAGATGTCGTTTTTCTCATCGATACTTCAGGATCTCAAAAAGGTGATCCGTTCCGTAAATCTCAGGAACTGATGCGCCGATTTATCCAGGGTTTGAATCCGCAGGATACGTTTACGATTCTTGATTTTTCTGATATCACGACCCAATTGTCTGCCAAACCCTTAGCCAATACACCCCAAAATCGGATTAAAGCCCTCACGTATATCAATCAATTAAAGGCAAATGGCGGCACTTATTTACTCAATGGAATTCGCGCTGTCTTAAATTTCCCCGCTGCACCCGAAGGACGTTTACGCAGTATTGTATTAATTACGGATGGTTATATTGGTAATGAATCAGAAATTTTGGCAGAGGTGAAACAGTATCTCAAATCCGGAAATCGTTTATATAGTTTTGGCGTTGGCAGTTCGCCCAATCGGTTTCTCTTAAATCGGATGGCTGAATTAGGGCGAGGAACCTCACGAATTGTACGTCAGGATGAGTCAACTCAGGAAGTCACTGAAAAATTCTTGCGCCACATCAATAATCCCGTTCTTACGAATATAAATGTTGAGTGGCAAGGGCTGGGAGAAGCGATGATTTATCCGACAACTCCCCCCGATTTGTTTACCCAACAACCCTTAGTTTTATTTGGGCGCATTTCCCCGATTTATCCGGAACAGACGGGTATTCTGAAAATTACCGGAACCGTTACCGGGGGTAAGCGTTATGAACAGGAATTTCACCTGAGATTGGATTCAGAGGGTAATTGTGCGATCGCGCAGTTGTGGGGGCGGGCGCGAATCAAGGATTTGATGAATCAAATGTGGCACTGTGAGAAGAAGGCACAGGTTGAGGCAATCATCGAAACGGCTTTAACCTATCAGATTTTAGCCCCCTATACAGCGTTTGTTGCCGTCAGTGAACAAATCCGAACTGATCCGCAAGGGAAAGGAATTTGTGTTTCTGTCCCCGTGGAGGTGCCAGAAGGGGTATCGTATGAAGGAATATTCGATCAATCTCCCATGCGTTTCCTCGGACTCAAATTCAGGCGATCGCGAGGCAATTCTGGTTTGCCACCCTCACTCACGACTAATGGGGCGTCTCCTCCGGTTGTAGGCGATTCCATCCAGCAGCCACTCCTGAACTGTACTGATGTGGATATCACTCCTACCGCATCTCCCCCAGTTCTGGATGAAACCATTACCAACCTGCAAGTTCTCAGCGTTACCGGATTAGAAAAGTCAAGTGCTACCCTACTCACGCAACACCTGCAACAGGTGATTTTACCATCGGGATACTGTGGTGAACTTGTGTTTGAGTTTCCAGTGCGTAAGGGGCGTGTGGTGCGGGTATTATGGGATGAGGATGCCTCTAGCCTCAATGAAGCCGTTGTGATTGATGTAATTAAGCGATCGCTCTTAAGTTGGCAAGTACCCCAATGGTTAATGGATACGGTGCGTTTAACCTTACGGATTCAAACGGACAGTTAATCCTGTAGAGACGTAGCATGCTACGTCTCTACATAAAATGGGGATGGAATTGAAAATTAAATTTGCTCTTGTACCCAAGTGCGAAACACTTTCATTGTTTTATTTCTACCCAAAGTCCGACATTGGTTGAGATACTGGGGAATCGCATCAATGAGTGGAAGGTTAGGAAAATTTCGACTAACTTCAGACAGATTATACTTCCCTTCTCGCAGCAGGTTAATTTGTAACCTTCCTTGTTCAAACCGCCACAGTTCAGGCACTCCGAAAGCAGCATAGATACTCGGATGCGTGCGAGAGGTGACATCAATTTCTAACGCTAAATCGGGAGGTGGATCTATCGTTAAATCAAGGCGGTCTTTACCTCGAACGATTGCTTCATTTTGAATATAGAAACAGTTATCCGGTTCTATCCCTTTAATCATTTCCTCATTTTTGAATGTAGTGGAACCCAAGGTGCAAAATTCAATATCTAATTCTTCAAGAAGTGCTTTGAGTAAATCACTAACGAGTTCTTTCCGACTTTCATGTTCAGGTAAAGGTGTCATGATTTCCAAGGTTCCATTATCATACGCCACTCTAGCGGCACGATGTTCGCCTAAATCCGCTAAAATTGTCTCAAATTCCTGCCAGCTTATATTGGAGAGCAACACTCGTTGTCCTGGTGGTACGGTAATTCGATTCAGTTCTAATAACATGGTTTAACTCCATTGAGTATTAAATTTTATCTCGTCTTGAATAGTCTAGATTTTACACGGTGTACATCAGCCGCAACTCCTTACCAATGACATAAGACGAATGACGATTCTCGCTCATCCTGCTTAAATAGAAAAGAGTTATCCCCATCAACATAATGGCTGTTCATCAAGATTACATTCAACTTGCCACCGACAAGAATGGCGACATGCATGACTTAACCGATAAAGTCAATGCCATTGTCGAAAACTCTGGTATCCAAACCGGAATGGTTCATGTCTTTAATATTGGCAGTACCGCCTCCATTGGCACAATCGAGTTTGAACCAGGATTGGAACGGGATTTACCGGAACTATTAAATAAACTGATTCCACCCAGTCGAGATTACGGACATGAGCAAACTTGGCATGATGGTAACGGACATTCTCACCTACAAGCTACTTGGTTGGGACCCTCTCTCACTGTACCCCTTAAAAATGGCAGGTTAGAATTAGGCACTTGGCAGCAAATCTTTCACCTAGAATGTGATGTGAAACCCCGTCGCCGCAAAATTGTGGTGACGATTTATGGCGAATAGTTTCATTCAGCAACAGAAATGATTCACATCTGAGTAATTCACTAAACATAAATGCTTTCTGTCTTTTGCTATAGATCTAGTATGGAGGTATGGAGGCATCGAACTCAAGTTTCCATCGTCTGTTGTTTCATTGTCCTGTGATTATGACACCAAGTTTTCCAGGGATGAACCCTTATTTGGAAAATCCAGCTTTGTGGTCAGAGGTTCACTCCTGGCTGATTTTTCAATTGGCACGTTATCTCAATCCCTCATTAGTACCCAAATATCGAGCAGCAATTGAGAAACGGGTTTACTTGGATGCTTTACTCGTGGGTATTCCCGATGTAACGGTTTTCCCAAAGACCCCTGAAACAGCACCCAACGTAGCTGTAACAGCAACTGAGGTTGTAACTAAACCCATTCGGGTGACGATACCCTTAACTGAAGAAATCACTGAACGGTATTTGGAAATTCGGGAAGTCAAGACAGGACGGGTGGTAACGGTTGTAGAAATCCTCTCACCTAAAAATAAACGAGGTGGTGAAGGGAGAGAGAAGTATTTGCAGAAGCGACAAAAGGTTTTAAATAGTGCCACTCACTTGGTTGAAATTGATCTGTTGAGGACGGGAAAATTTATGCCAATGGCAGAGGCAGTTCCATCAGATTACCGCATTTTGGTCAGTCGAACGAATCTCCGTCCCGAAGCTGAACTTTACCCGTTTAATCTGCGTGAATCCATTCCCCAATTTTTGCTTCCATTGCAGCCACCAGACCCAGAACCTGTTGTCAATTTAGCTGAGGTCTTGAAACAAGTGTACCAGGAAGCTGCTTTAGACCTAGCGATTGATTATTTACAGCAGACTGTTCCACCTCTGAGGGAGAGGGATTTTCAGTGGGTGCAGTCGTTGATAAGCTAAGTGGACAGAATAAAGGCTAACAGGAGGAGATTGTCTTCATTTGTCCTTTGTCTCTGGTAAGGGTTTGAGGACTATTTACATACATAAGCGTGAGTGTATTGTTTTCTTTTATCCGACTACTTAGAATTTGTGATTCTGTTGGGTTGAGCGAAGTCGAAACCCAACCTATTGGCGTAGTTCCCCCGCCTTTAGTCTCGTGATGAAGCAGCTTTTGACTCTGCCTCTTCTAACTCGATAGTCAAATCAATCAGATGTCTTGCATAACGAATGGAATCTGTCAACCCTCGCTCGGTGACTGGATAGCTATAGCGAGCAAAATTTTCATTCGGGTGTTGCCACCGTAACCACAACCGTCTGTCAATCATCTTCGTGCTAATTAACCAATCTCGGTAGCGGATTGGTTTGATGGGCAAGCCGGTGTTGGGATTGTCTGAAGTCACTGGCTTTCTTAGGAGTATTGAATTTAATTTACGATTTCAGAGAGCATAAAGAAACTTGGTTAGACGGGTTGGAGTCGCTGTTGATTCATGAACGCTAATAATCCGTGAAATAATTTGATGCCATCAACACTGCCCAACAAAGGGTCAGATGCCCGTTCGGGATGAGGCATCATGCCCAATATTTTACCCGTGCGATCGCATATTCCGGCAATGTTGTTCACGGAACCGTTCGGATTGCTGGTTTCGTCGATTTCACCACTGGAATTGGCGTAACGAAAGACAATCTGATTTCCATCTTCGAGGGCTTTCAGGGTGTCTGTATGGGCGTAGTAGCGTCCTTCACCGTGAGCAACGGGCAGTGTGATCATCTCTCCCGTGGCGTAAGCTGAAGTCCAAGGAATGTCAGTGCGTTCTATTTTCAAGGGAACGCGATCGCAAATAAAATGGAGATCTCGATTCCGGACTAATGCCCCCGGTAATAACCCGGTTTCGGTTAAGACTTGAAAGCCGTTACAGATACCCAGGACAAACTTACCCTGTTTGGCGTGGGCAATCACATGGGACATAATCGGCGAAAACTGAGCGATCGCGCCGCAGCGCAGGTAGTCGCCATAACTAAAGCCACCGGGTAATACAACCACATCCAGATCAGAAATATCCGTTTCTTCATGCCAAACCATCCGAGTCGGACAGTTGAGCAAATCCTGGGTGACATAAGCAACATCGCGATCGCAGTTTGAGCCAGGAAAAACCACAATACCAAATTTCATGTTGATACCCCTAACTGTACCTGTACTTCATCCAAATCAAATTGATAATTTTCAATCACCGGATTCGCCAAAAGTTGGTCACAGATGCGATCCAGTTGCTCACTGGCTTGGTTTTCATCCGCCGCCGTCAGCATTAACTCAATATACTTGCCGATGCGTACCTGCTTAACATTCGCGATGCCGAGTTGCCCAATCCCGGACTCGACTGCCACGCCAGCCGGATCTAATACAGAAGGTCGCAGTGTAACATAAATTCGAGCCTTATACTGACGATTCACAAGCACCCCCTAGTGGTTTGAGATTACCTTAATGTGACATCCTCCCACACCAAATCAAAGATTATGGTGTGGGCTTCCAACATCGCTGTTAGACATTGCTGCCCTACGCCACTTATCTAGGTCCTATGCCCCCGACAGCCCGACTTGACAGCCAATTTCTTTCCCCCAGAGTCCCTGGGTACTCAGTTGATCATAGCCTCGGTTACAGATTTCTTGTTAGGTTTAAATTTTGAATTACTAATCCCCAATAGTCCATATCCTTTTTCCTCGATTAACCCCTAAATCTATGAAAGCCCAACGCACCCGTTCTCAAGAACGAATTTTAAAGTTGCTCAAAACCTTAAATCGTGCTGTCTCTGCCCAGGATATTCATATCGAGTTACGCAAGCGGAAGCAAGGTATGGGTCTAGCCACAGTTTACCGCTCTCTCGATGCCTTGAAACTTGAAGGAGTGGTACAAATGCGGACTCTAGCGACTGGCGAATCCCTCTACAGTTTATTGCAGGATCAACACCATCTCACCTGTCTCAATTGCGGGCGATCAATTCCGATCGAGGAATGTCCTGTCCACAATTTAGAGACCCAGTTACAAGATAACCACCACTTTCAAATTTACTATCATACCCTAGAATTTTTTGGACTCTGTGAGGATTGCCAAATGGTTGAAGCTGATCAAAACCGTCGTTATAGTGCCAAGGGGATGCACAGGGGAGAGTTTTGAGTTTTGGCGCGAGGGCATAAGCGCGTGACCCTTCGCCACCCAAAATCCAAGGAAATCTGGTGGGTGTGTAGGGGCGGGTTTCACTATTATCGTTTATTCTCTCACCTAGATGCGACTAAACCCGCCCCGAAGTAGAGACGTATAGCAATAGACACATCGATTAGGACGTTCGGCATCATTTATGTAGAGACGCGCCATGGCGCGTCTCTACAATGGTGCGTCCTAACAGCCATGGCGGTTGCTATATCATGCTAAGTCTCTACTCCCTCCCCTTGTCCCCAATCTTTACAATGGACGATAAACCCGATAGTTAATTTTGGGGAAGATGTTATCGATTTCCTCGACTTTTTCTAACCAGCCGCTGTCGATTTTACCAATCTTGATATCCTCGTAAAGCTTATTAAACCGCATCAAGTGCGATCGCGTCCGCCGAACGGCATACGGTACCATGGTTCCCGTCCGCATAATAAACGCCCAGTCCGATGACTGCGCCAGGAGTACCTCTCGCGCCGCCTGGTTAAGTGCTTTCCATTCCAGTTCATCGGCGGGTTCGCGACGCCCTAACTCAATCATCCGTTCCGCTGCTTTGTGCAGGTGAGGATAAATCCAAGCATTGGTTTCATTCAGCCAATATTCATGAAATCCCTTATACCCCCAACTTGACTGAGAAGGCTTACAAACTTGCTGGGTGGGATTATCCTGCAAATAGTCCGCCAGGTGAGTCATGTCATAAGTTCCCTGGTCATACCAAGACTTGCGGAACAGATAATCGATAAACCACGGTCCCTCGTACCACCAATGACCAAACAGTTCCGCATCATAGGGGGACACCACAATCGGCGGACGCTGCATAATTCCAGCCAAATGACCCACCTGCTGTTCCCGGTTAAACATAAAGTTAGCTGCATGTTCAGCCACTTTTTCTCGCGCCCAATAGGGGTCATACAACGCCTTATCCCCTAATCCTAATCCGCGACCTGTGATCCGGTGATATTTAATTCCTGTATTTTTGCGCTGTCCATTGGGCATAATATAGGGCTTAATGTACTCGTATTCGGCTTCCCAGCCTAAATCCTTGTAAAATTCCCGATATTCCGGTGAACCCGGATACCCTACTTCCGAAGACCACACCTGCTGAGAGGACTCGTGATCTCGTCCAAATGCAGCTACCCCTGTCTCTGTATAAATTGGAGCATAAGTGCCAAACCGGGGACGGGGACGGGCATACAAGATCCCGTGACCATCGGTGAGGAAATAGCGCAAGCCCGCATCAGCGAGTAATCGTTCCACCCCTTCGTAATAGGCGCATTCGGGTAACCAAATCCCTTTCGGGGGACGCCCAAAGGTTTGTTCATAATGCTCACAAGCCACCTGAATTTGCGCCCAAACAGCTTGGGGGTACATCTTCATCAGCGGAAAATAGCCGTGAGTCGCGCCGCAAGTGATGATTTCTAGGTTATTGCTGTCGAGAAATTGTTTAAATGCCAACACTAGGTCACCGCCATAGTTATTCCAGGTTTGGCGAATCATGCTGAACTCGTTCACATAATGTTCAGCTAGGTAGCGGATATGACCATTGTGTTCGTTATGCTCGACTTCCTTTTGAACTAACTCTTCGAGTAGAGCTAGATGTTTGTCGTAGCGCTCTTGCAACAGAGGATCTTTTAGCATCGACACCAAAGGGGGTGTCATACTCATGGTGATTTTAAAGTCCACCCCATCCCGCTTTAACCCTTCAAAGACATGAAGGAGGGGGACATAAGTTTCGGTGATGGCTTCAAAAAGCCATTCTTCTTCCAGAACATAGTCACTTTCTGGATGCCGCACAAAAGGTAGATGGGCATGAAGGACGAGCGCAACGTAGCCGATAGCCATAGTGAATAGAAGTCGTGAATTGCTAGATAACGAAAAGTTTAGGATAGCCTGGGAGGTTTACAGTCATTTAAGATTTTAGGACGAAAAGGATAGATCAACCTCACAAACTATTCAGTTTTGCGGAAAATCTAAAATAGAGATTAAATTATAAGGAAGCAAAGACCCCCCAGCCCCTAGGCAGTCAAATCCAATGTTCTCCTACAATTGCCCCAGTTAAGAGTGCTAACACCCAATTTCATGCAGGTCGCTCATGAGAACTCTCCGGACGGGGAAGCCACCCTACAGCTTCTGCTGTTTGTCGATGAGCGCCCCAGTTCCCGGAAACATATCCATCACATCCGCAACTATCTGGAGTCCTTGAAACAGGACTATCCGTTTGAACTGATGATTGTGAAGGTGGGAGAACAGCCCTATTTAGCCGAACATTTTAAAATTGTAGCCACTCCAGCCCTGCTAAAGATTCATCCCCAACCCCGACAAACCCTAGCGGGAACGAATTTAGTAGGACAGTTGAAGAACTGTTGGTCACGCTGGCAACGCTGTCTCGAAGACTATAAAGCCGAGTTAACCCAGCAGATGATCTCATCCGCTAAGGAGGATATCTCCAGTGAGAATGGCTCATCTGCCAAACCTTCCATGGCATCTTCCGTCGAAGTGATTCAACTCACGGACGAAATTTTTCGCCTCAACCAAGAAAACGCAACACTGCGGGAAAATATCCATTTTAAAGACCAAATTTTGTCCATGTTAGCCCATGACATCCGCAACCCTTTAACCGCCGCATCTATTGCCTTAGATACCCTGGAATTAGGTCAAAACAACCCGAATCAATCTCCTCGCCCTGAACTAACCCCCCGGCTAAAAGCCCGGTTATTGGAACAAGCGCGTATCCAACTCCGTACCATTGATCGCATGATTACGGAAATCCTGCAAGCCGCCAAAGGCAGCAACGCCGACTTTTATGTTAAACCCCGCAAACTGGCTTTAGGACCCTTGTGTCAAGATATTCTCAATCAAATGCAGGAGTCGTTCCAACTCAAATCCCAGATTGTGGAAACAGATATTCCCCAGGATTTACCCCTTGTCCATGCCGATAGTGAGTTGGTGCGTCAAGTCATCGTCAATCTGCTAGACAATGCCAACAAATACACCCCAAAAGGGGGTAAAATTCAGGTTTCGATGCTGCACCGCACCACCCAAAAAGTTCAAGTCTCGGTCTATGATACAGGTCCGGGTATCCCGGAAGAAAATCGCGATCGCATTTTTGAGAATCATTTCCGACTCAAACGCGATCAAGGCAAGGACGGGTACGGGATTGGTTTATCCTTGTGCCAACGCATAATCCGCGCCCATTATGGTCGCATCTGGGTCGATTCCTCGCCCAAAGGTGGTGGCTGTTTCCACTTTACCCTACCCATTTATCGGTAAACGTCAAAGCGATGTAGAGACGTTCCGATGAAATATCTTTTGTAGGGGCGGGTTTTACCGTTAACCTTTGGTGTTACCCTGATATAACTAAACCCGCCCCGACCTAACCGTTCAATTATCACAAATGACGAATGACGAATGACGAATGACATAGAGCAAATGACGAATGACGAATGACATAGAGCAAATGACAAATGACCAAAATGCGAACAACCAAAATTGAACGAGTGCGGGGCGTCAACGATGTCTTGCCCGATGATTACGCCATCACTAAACAACTTGAAAATACCCTGCGTCAATGCTTCCAATCCTTCGGCTATCGTCCAATTGACGTGCCATTGATTGAATATACAGAACTGTATTTAAGGAAATCCGGTGAAGAAATCGCCCCCCGTCTCTATGACTTCATCTACCGCAACCGCCGCCTTTGCTTGCGCCCCGAATTTACCGCCTCGGTTGTCCGCGCTTATGTAGACAACCTGCAAGGCGTTCCCCAACCCATTCGCCTCTACTATGCGGGTTCCGCCTTCCGCTACGAACGCCCCCAGAAGGAACGCTACCGCCAGTTTAACCAGATGGGGATTGAACTGATTGGCGCGACAGGGGCGATGGCAGATGCCGAAATTATCGCGATCGCATCTCAAGGGTTAAATCGTTTAGGATTAAGCGGGTATCGCATCGTCTTGGGTCATATTGGTGTCATCTCTAAATTTTTGGATAACCTCCAGCTCGAAAGTCGCCTGCGTAGCTTCTTGCTAACCAATATGGAAATTTTACGCAAGGACGGCAAATCAGCCGTCGAACAGCGCTTGTGTGATATCTATCCCGCCTTTGCCCTCTATACCTCTAACCCCCAACTGAGTCCAGAACAGACAAACCCAGAAACAGTCCACAGCCAACGGTTGAGTCAACTCTTTCAGGGAATGGCAGAATCCGACGCCCAAACTACGATTCTGGATCTCCTAGACAGCATGAACATTGAATTGGCGGGTAATCGCGACGCCCAGGAAATTGTTGATCGCCTGCTGACCAAAATAAAACGCCAAGATCAAACTGAGAGAGTCAGTAAAGCGCTAGAGTTTATGAGTCAACTGGGACAACTGGTAGGAGAACCCACGGAAGTCTTAAAAGAAGCCCAAACACTCCTCTGTTCCCATGGCATTGATGATGCTGGACTTGAACAACTGCGTGAGATTATTAAGACATTAGAATTCTACAATCTAGATTCTAGTCAAATTAGCCTGGATTTAGGACTTAGCCGAGGATTGCAATACTATACAGGCATGATTTTTGAAATTTATCATGGCGCAGGCAAACAGGAGCGACAAATCTGCGGCGGTGGTCGATATGATGATTTAGTGGGAACCTTCGGCGGACGCCAAGATACCCCAGCTACCGGCTTTTCCTACGGGATGGAACGGCTAAGATTAGCCCTAGAAGCCGAGGGCAAAGTTTGGCAAGTACAGCGACAGATGGATGCTTTAGTTGTTCCTGTCAGTCAAGATGATGCAGGTTATGCCATTGGCGTTGCCCAACAGTTACGACAGATTGGATTGGCAGTAGCCATGGATCTTAGAGGCAAAAGTGTTTCCAGTAACTTTCAATACGCCAACAAACAAGGCATTCCCTACACCATTCTCGTGGGTTCAGAGGAACGACAAGCGTCAAATGTTGTACTCAAGCAGATGGATTCCGGAGAACAGCAGCAGCTAACCGTAAGCGACGCCGCCAAGCATATTCACGATGGATTAAAACGAATGACCAATGACCAATGACAAATAACAAATGACCAATGACGAATGACCAATGACAAATCACCAATGACAAATCACCAATCACCCGTTCGCCTCGCTCTCCCCAGTAAAGGAGCGCTGGAACGCTCGACAAGCAGCCTCCTGTCAGCCTGTGGGATGAGCGTCTTTAGACCCAGCGATCGCCAATATTTCGGCTCGATTCCCTCACTCCCTCAAATTAATGTACTTTTCCAACGGGCGGCTGATATTTTCACCAAAGTTGAAGAAGGTAGCGTTGACCTAGGAATTACAGGCTATGATGTCGTCTGTGAAGAAGGCGTGGGTCATGATAATGTCGTGGTTATTCATGACCGTTTGGGTTACGGTAAATGCGAACTGGTATTAGCTGTTCCCGAAAGTTGGGTAGATGTCTCCTCGATTGAAGATTTAGCCGAACTTACCCTTCTATTTAAAGAAAAAGGAAAAAACCTCAGAATTGCTACAAAATATCCCAATCTAACCAGAGATTGGTTATACGAAAAGCTAATTGTAAACTTTTCCCTCGTTTCCGTCCAAGGCGCCATGGAAGCCGCACCCAGTATGGGTTATGCCGACATGATTGCTGATGTCACCAGTACGGGAACCACCCTCCGAGAAAACCGCTTGAAGCGGATTACTGGTGGGACACTTTTGAAGTCCCAAGCCTGTCTAATTGGCAATAAACGCCTCCTCCAAGACGATCCCACGAAACTGGATACAACTAAAACGATCTTGGAATTAATTGAGGCAAATCTGAATGCCAAAAAATATGTCTCAATCACAGCAAATGTTCGCGGCAAATCAGCCGATGAAGTTGGCAACTATTTGGTCAATCATAGCGAATTGAGCGGTTTAACTGGTTTGAGAGGACCGACAATTGCCAAAGTTTATTCTAAGGAAGACAAAGATTGGTATGCCGTAACGATTGTGGTTGAGCAAAATATGTTATTAGCGGCGGTTAATCATCTGAGAAAAGCGGGGGGAAGTGATATGACGATTACATCACCGGATTACGTATTTGGTTCTCAGTCTCAGAATTATCAGGTATTCTTGGAACGGTTAAAGGAAGATTCATAAACAGAGATATCCAATGAATACGACATTGTAAAGACGTTGCATACAATCATGTAGGAATGTCGCTAGATAGCTAACTTGCTATGACATCTGGCGAGTGAGATTGCTAGAATTAGAGCAAACTTTCTGACTGAGTATGATGAGTATTACTCTAACAAAGACCCAAGAGCAATTTATTCAAACCAAATTGCGAACAGGCAAATATCGCTCGGCTGAAGAAGTTCTCGAAATTGCCTTGCAGTTGTTGGATGAATATGAGCGTGCTGACAGCGAGTGGAACAACTCTGTACGGGCAAAAATCGATGCTGCTATTGCTGTCTCCGAACAGACTCCACCCATTGATGGCGAACCCTTTATCGCAGAGATTTTGGATCGCTTCCAGCAAGCACGCGAGACTCAAACATGACTCCGGAAAATAAGCATAATAGCCATAGAGACATTCCTGGGAATGTCTCTACAGTTCTAATGTAGTAAATCCGCGTTCTATACTTTAGTTTGATCGCGGATGTTTGGGAGATTCATAGTAAACGGGAGATCCTTGATCCTTCACGAAATGACAAGCCCAGTAAGAACGCATAAAACTCTTCCAAATCGGCTCATTGGAACAGCGATAATACTCGCCTAACACGGGTTTAAGTGCCTCAGTTGCCGTCTTCAAGTGATAGTGGGGCATATTCAAGAAAATATGATGCGCCACATGAGTCCCGATATCATGATGAATGGGATTAATAAAGCCATAATCCCGATCAATCGTTGATAATGCCCCTTTCAGGAAATACCAATCATCTCCCCGATACCAGGGAATATCTGGTTCAGTATGATGCAGGAATGTGACCAAATCTAGCCACATGACAAATACAACATAAGGAACCAGGTAATACTTCACCAGAAATAGCCAACCGAACTGAAACGTCAGTCCCCCTAAAAAGGCAACCATTAACACCCAGAGAACGGAACTGGTGACAATATCCCATTTTTCCGAGGGACGAAATAATGGACTATTGGGCAGAAAATGGGAACCCTCGCGATTAGGCGATCGCTTAAATAGATAGAGGGGATAAGCTAGCAATGGTAAATTATAGCGAAATAGCTTTTCATACCACCGCATCTGCTTATACTTAGTCTGAGATACCGGATACCAACTTTCATCGGTTTCCAGGCTACCCGTATTGGCATGATGAGTTCTGTGACTGATGCGCCACCCGTGGAAGGGAACCAGGATGGGAGTGTGAGACAGATGTCCAATCAGGTTATTCAGCCATTTAATCTTAGAGAAAGAGCCATGACCGCAGTCATGACCCACCACAAACAACGCCCAAAACATAGTTCCTTGCAGTACCCAAAAGATGGGGAAAAATAACCAGGAATCCAGTTTATAGGCGATGGCATAAAATCCAGCGATTATGCCAATGTCTAGAAAGAAATAACTGAGAGACTTCCAAACAGAAGGTTCAAAACAGTAGGCGGGAATTGCCGCTTTTAAGTCTTGGAGAGTAAAGGGTAACTCTTCTTTAGGAGTGGATGAGGCTGTAATCGTTGCCTGCTTGAGAACTGTGTTTGATTGCACGAAACTTCTAATTTAATTGAAAAACCTACATTTAATCAACTACCTGCCACACACAATATGCCAGGTAAAGCGGGTAAATATAGGCTTGAATTACACAAGCTTGATTGTAACCTTTTATGACCTTAGTTGTTCAAATAAATCTAAAATTAGCGGATCAGTTGTTTGTCAGTCAATAACTACGCGATCGCTTCGCGGCTCATCCCATTAGCACCAAAATAGCGTTTATGCCAGATGTTGCTTTTGATCCCCATAGCGATATCCTATAGTATCAGTCAGTGGAAAACGGAGTTGACATAATACTATAAATATGTATTCAGTAGTCAATCAGACGTAGCTCTAATACTATAACTAGATGTGTTGGTTTAAGCAACCTCAACCCAACCTACAATAATAAACGTGCGATCGCGTTCATCTTCATCCAGTGAAGCCGATCTAGCTTCTCACTACGAAAAAACTGATAGCACCCTTTTTCTAGCCATTTCAGTCAAATCGTTTTCGGTATCAATGATTACCTCAACGCACCATCATTCTGGGGATTACCAAGGATTAGCCCACCTTGTATGAAGCTGGAAACGGTTCTCCCGTACTTCGGGTGATAATCAAGTCTTATGAATTAAGCTAAAGTCCCACGGTGTAATGCTTGTAGATTGGGTTGACGCGCCGAAACCCAACATCTTATATGGCGATAACCTACAGTATACAGAAGGGATTGCCATTCCTTCATGCTTGTGCGATCGCGCCCAACCAGATCCAAATTAATTCTCATACTTTTTGAATATCCGTCGTAAAATAGGAGACAAACTCGATGACGAAAAAGTAGAAGGCTATGCCACAAACAATCTTGAATCAAATCCTCAATCAGTTAGAGATGCTTGAGTCAGAGGAACTACAGCAACTTAATCTGGCTATCCAAAAACATCTTACTGACAAAGAAGTAGCTGCTCAACGTACAAAATTTCACCAAGCGCTGTTAACCTCTGGTTTAGTTAAACAAGTTAAACACGCTTCTGATAATCAGCAACCTGAACGGCGTCTGATTCAGGTGCAGGGTAAACCTATTTCTGAGACAATCATTGAGGAACGCCGCTAGATGGCTACCTCTATATGAATGACATCTGACAAGTGAGATTGCTAGAATTAGAGCAAACTTTCTGGCTGACTACGATGAGTATTAGTCTAACAAAGACCCAAGAGCAATTTATTCAAACCAAATTGCGAACAGGCAAATATCGCTCGGCTGAAGAAGTCCTCGAAATCGCCTTGCAGTTGTTAGATGAATATGAGCGTGCTGACAACGAGTGGCTCAACTCTGTACGGTCAAAAATAGATGCTGCTATTGCTGTCTCCGAACAGACTCCACCCATTGATGGCGAACCCTTTATCGCAGAGATTTTGGATCGCTTCCAGCAAGCACGCGAGACTCAAACATGAAACGCTATCTTATCAACGTTCTCGCCAGCCAAGACCTCAACGAAATTGCCGATTACTTTACTGCTAATAATATCGAAGCCGGTGAGCGCTTTTTTCAAAATTTTGCGCGTCGCTGCCAACAATTAGTCAATTTCCCTAAGTTAGGTATAAATTATACAGAAATACGTCCTGATTTGCGAGGTATACCTCTGGATGGCTATATCATCTTCTACAGAATTTTAGATGATGGAATTGAGATTATTCGGGTAGTGAGCGGTCGCCGAAATCTGCCATCTTTATTTGAAGAACAAGAACCATGACTCCGGAAAATAAACCTAATAGTCATATTGAAGCTCTGTTAAATCCCATAATTCTAGGGTAGGATTGTTTAAAATTCAAACAATTCCCTCTAATGCTAAAGTTCTACTATAATCAAATTTCTGTTAATGCTCGCCGAGTTTGGGTGACATTACTGGAAAAACAAATTCCCTTTGAGCCAATTTTGGTAAATCTAGATGGAGATCACCTGAGTGATGATTTTACCGCCATTAACCCGCTTCAGCGAATTCCTGTCGTCATCGATAACGGATTTCGGATCGTTGAGTCGTTAGCCATTTTGGACTATTTAGAGGCAAAGTATCCAACGCCATCATTGATGCCTAATGAAATTAACGCGATCGCAACGGTTCGCATGGTAGAAATGATAGCCATTAATGAACTTCAACCGCTGATGATTCCGTTAACGAAACAATTAGTTGGACTAGAAGTTAAGCCTGATAAAATTGACAATGCTCGGCAACGCATAACGACGATTATCAAATTTTATGAAAATCTTTTAGCTGGACAGTCTTACTTTGTGAACAATCAAATTACTCTAGCGGATATCGTAGCTGGAACACTGGTTCCCTCCTTGCCTCAATTTGCTTTATCTCTAGACAATTACCCATCCCTAAAAACATGGTCACAGCAGCTTGAGCAGAGAGAAAGTTGGCAACAGACATCTGTGAAACCTGAAATGGTTGCAGCTGCTATTCCAAATATGCGAGCAATTTTAGAGAAGCGATGATTCAGAGTATCTAGACATCCGCCCGGAACCCGGAGTTCAAACTCCGGGCTAAAAGCTAAAGTCCATTAAAATGGACTAAAACTCTTATCCAGTCAGCTTTAGCTGA
Organism: Coleofasciculus chthonoplastes PCC 7420; assembly: GCF_000155555.1. Taxonomy (GTDB): domain Bacteria; phylum Cyanobacteriota; class Cyanobacteriia; order Cyanobacteriales; family Coleofasciculaceae; genus Coleofasciculus; species Coleofasciculus chthonoplastes_A. Next base: position 91,069 of record NZ_DS989866.1, on the reverse strand, counting down.
ATGCAAGCTTTGAGCCAGGAATTTGAATCCCTGGCTAATTGTTGCTACTGGTGCAAGATGTGAATAAAAAAGGTGAATTTAGATATGAGACAATCATAGAGATGAGGCTTCCAGTTCTACAAGCTAGAATAAACAATAAAACTGCCTCTCCTGAAAAACGCCATGACTTACACCCCCTCTAAACTTATAACATTCGATCAATTTATAGCAGAATACGGAGATAATCCCAGGTACGAACTTATTGATGGAGAACTACGAGACATGGAACCAACAGGTTCTCATGAAGAAGTTGCTTGGACTATTGCGGGTAGAATCTATGCCGAAATTATTGGTAATCAGTTAAACTGGCTAATTCCCAAAAGTTGTTTAATTAAACCACTCGCGGCTGAAGCGACAGCACTACGCCCTGATGTCATTGTTTTAGACAAAGCCGAACTCAGCAACGAACCGCTTTGGCAAAAAGAGCCAATTATTTGTAATGGCAAAACCATCAAACTTGTTGCCGAAGTTGTTAGCACCAACTGGCAAGATGACTATGCCAGAAAAGTCGAAGAGTATGCGGTTCTAGGCATTCCCGAATTCTGGATTGTAGACTTTCGCGGCTTAGGCGGTTGGCAATTCATTGGCAACCCTAAACAACCCACTTTTACAGTATGCCAACTCATGAGGGGGGCGTATCAGCAGCAAAAATATCGCTTGGGAGATACAATTACATCTTACCTCCTGCCCAACTTACAACTCAAACTCGACGATGTGATGCCCAATTAATTATTTATGGTAATCAGTATAATCACCTATCCCTGTAGGTTGGGTTTCGACTTCGCTCAACCCCACATCTCTAGTCATATAGCACTACGCACTAAGGTTAGGACAAATGAAGAAAAATTCAAATCGCTCAATTCCTTGTAAGGTAAGCTTTTGTCTTCACTATTGCAAGAAAGCCTATTGCCTATTCCCTGGCGCGTAGCGCTATAACTATCCCAAAAACAGCTTATACGCCGGATTCTGGTTTTCATCCCAATAGCGATAACCCAAGGTATCCAGAAACCCTTGCCATTCCTCCATCTCGTGCGGCGGAACCTGCATTCCCACGACAATGCGCCCATAATCTGCCCCATTATTCCGGTAGTGAAATAGGCTAATATTCCAATTAGGACTCATAGAACCGACAAACTTCATTAAAGCACCCGGACGTTCAGGAAACTCGAAGCGGTAAAGTAATTCATGATCCGCTAAGGGAGAATGTCCACCTACCATGTGCCGCAGGTGCATTTTCGTCAGTTCATCATCGGTTAAATCTACGGTTTTGAATCCACACCCTTCAAACGCTTCTATCATCTTAGCGGCGTCGCTGCGGTTGGCAATTTGGACACCGACAAAAATATGTGCCTCATTTTCAGCAGAAATGCGATAATTAAACTCAGTTAGATTTCGTTTACCCAAACATTCACAAAACTGACGCAAACTACCCGGTTTTTCGGGAATTGTCACAGCAAAAATAGCTTCGCGACGTTCGCCAAATTCAGCCCGTTCTGCCACAAAGCGGAGACGGTCAAAGTTCATATTAGCACCGCAGGCAACAGCAACTAAGGTTTGTCCCTGAATTTGCTCGCGTTCAACATAAGTTTTAGCGGCTGCGATCGCTAATGCTCCAGCAGGTTCTAAAATAGAGCGTGTATCCTCGAAGACATCTTTAATTGCAGCGCAGGTGGCATCGGTATCCACCAGAATAATCTCATCCACATATTCGGAGCACAGGCGAAAGGTTTCTTCCCCCACTTCTCGCACCGCTACCCCATCAGCAAATAAGCCCACCTGGGGTAATCGCACCCGTTTCCCAGCTTTTAGGGATTGATACATAGCATCCGCATCTACAGGTTCAACGCCAATTATTTTAATTTGGGGATACAACCGTTTCACATACGCCCCAATCCCAGAAATTAATCCACCGCCACCAATGGCGACAAAAATAGCATGGATAGGTTGCTGATATTGGCGGAGAATTTCCATGCCAATCGTACCTTGTCCGGCAATCACATCCGGATCATCAAAGGGATGAATAAAGGTTAACCCTTTTTCGGCTTCCAGTTTCCGGGCAAAGGCGTAGGCTTCATCGTAGGTTTCTCCCTGCAAAACCACCTCTCCCCCACGGGCTTTAACCGCATTGACTTTAACTTGGGGCGTGGTGACGGGCATCACAATAATCGCTTGGGTGCCTAGCTGACGCGCAGCCAGGGCGACGCCTTGGGCATGATTTCCCGCTGATGCTGCAATCACGCCCTGTGCCAGCATATCAGGGGGGAGTTGTACCATTTTGTTATATGCCCCGCGCAGTTTAAAGGAAAAGACGGATTGCATATCCTCCCGTTTGAGTAGGAGTTGGTTATTCAGGCGGGCGGATAGATTCGGGGCGTATTCTAGCGGGGTTTCTTGGGCAACATCGTAGACGCGGGCGGTGAGGATTTGTACTAGGTAGTCACAAAGCATGGGTAAACAGGGTGGCAGATGCAGGATGTAACGAAAATTGTACTTTACTAATTCCCTGATAAACTATGGATCTGCTTACTCAGAAGGATTTTGCATGATTCACATCATCCGTACTCGTGCCACGAAAGCGCAAATCGATGAAATGCTTGAAACCCTGAGTGTTTACATTAAGTTGGCAGTAGATATTCGGCGTGCTATTCTCGCTGGTGGTGGAGAGTTCCATGCAGATTGCGAAACAGCATTGCTTGAAGATGGCAGTCAGCAGGCAGATATCTGGGGAGCCGATTGGTATCCAGATACCCAAACTGTGACATACGAATCCCTGATCAACATCCGTCCGAGGCAAAATAATCGTTCAATGGAAATTCTCAATCCTGAAATTCGGGAACAGGTTGCCCAAATTATTCAAAACTTATTAGGAGGGGTATGAAAGACTGGAATGCTTTACGCGAACGGTATCTAAAAGATGATTTGTCAGCTCGTTTAGGTGGGTTAGCTGCTAACTTAGCTCGAATCAAATCTCTTGTTCAGCGTGGAGCTAGTAGTAACACTGTCGAATATCTGATGAGAGAAAGCAAGTTCTTCATCGAGTGGACAGCAATGGATGCTGGAATAGAAAAGGCTGCGGATTTAGTTGAGTTACAAGTACAACTGGCTCGTTGGCAATTCGGCTGGTCAAATATTTGGGCAGATGATGGACAACGGATGAACGTTGCCGAACAAGCTAAAATTTGGTCAGATCGTGTGTTAGAAATGTCTGGTTTGCTGTCTGAGCCGATTACATAAGCAAGTTGAAGTAGTTATAGGAATTAGTGTCCGTAGGAATTAAGATTGAGCGGCTTAATCAGTACCGTGAATTCGGTAGACTAAGAAACCAAATTATTCACTTTTCAATGACGAACGCGAAGGCGCTGGATATGCTAACGCTGAGTTATTCTCTTGAAGTGTTAGATCCATTGGTAGAAAGCTTCTGGGAAAGATCTGTTATTGATTTCATAAAAAATGATCCCCATCCCAGGTACGCCGAGATATTTCACTTGGGAATATTTGAAGACTTAATCAAACAGAGAGGTTTTCCTATAGATCAACGGTTAAGGCAACTATTGGGAGAGGCTAGTAGAGAAGCCTGGGAACGTATGCAGGCACACTATGAAGAAGACCGTAGATTTCATGAGTCTAAAACCGATAAGGATTTGGAAGCTGAATACCAAGCCGGGTCTGAGTCACAGGCTGATGATGCGGATGACAAGTATACAGAACTAGCAGAAGAACAGACTAACTGGGAAGCTTTCCTCGACTCTTTCTAGCTAACTCTACTAGTGGTTCATGTCATTAGTTCTGATGGGTTAATTAAGACTCAAAACACCTTACTTGGGTCTTCCATTTGGCAGGCGCGAAGGGTTTCTTCAGAGATACAGCAGTTTGCTCTGCTATGCGGTACATTGTCGATCCCCCTAAATCCCCCTTAAAAAGGGGGACTTTGAGCTACTGTACTTTATTACAGTAAGGACACTCATAGACCGCAATAGGGCGGTGTGAATTCGGTTTTTTTGTACATTAGACTGCTAAGTAGCGGGTGAATAAATAGTTCTGTCGCTGCGCTCGGTTCTCCGGGTGCCGCGCATTAAAGTTGCTACTGCAACAAAAAGAGGCAAGATTATGACTAATAATGACATCTACAACAATAGACCAACAGAGCCTTTTGAAGCTGTCGAAGAACTTGTCAAGGAACTTGGTTTACCAGAGGGCTTCTACGCAGAACTTTTGGGTGAAGATGATTGGTCATTCATTATTAAGCTCCATGCATTGATGGAGGCGGCTGTCACTGGTCTAATTGTAGCGGCTCTGGGTCAAAAGGAGCTTCATAACCTCATTTCAAGGCTTGAACTGAGCAACAAGACCACTGGCAAAATGGCTTTTGTAAAAGCATTATCACTGCTTGAGGATGATTATAGGAGATTCATTGTCACTCTCTCGCAAATCAGAAATGAGTTTGTTCACGACGTTTCCAATGTTGGGATGAGCCTAAAGGAATACATTGCTCAGTCTAACAAGTTGGATAGCGTTACGAAGGCTTTCTGCTTTGGTAAAGACAAGGTGGAATTTGATAAGCGCAAATTGGATAATAAAGAGTACATGAGGGAAGACCCTAAGGAAGTAATTTGGACAACAGCAGCAGTGTGTTTAGGAGTCATCTACGTTAAGAAACTCAATAAGACAGATATATGGAAGTTGAAAGAAACGCGACAGCGTATGTATGGTCGGCTGGAAGGAGTTATGCGACTAGTTGGCATCGAAACAGATGCCGAAACATTCATAGCCCAACATAAAGAAGCAAACACTGCTGAAACTGACAAAGGCGAATCCGAACAGAGCTAATAACCGCGACAGCCATAGGTTGGGTTGACTAAGGAAACCCAACATCTCATTATTCACTAGCAACACCACCATCCGCATACAGTAGAGATGATCGGGTAAAACAACGATCGCCTTTACCAGTACCCAAAGAGCGATCTGCTTTGCAGCAGCGCTTGCGCTATCGCATCATGGGCAAAACCCTGTCCGCTATATTTGAGGTATACCGCCGACTCTTCCATTTAAGTTGCTCAGCATGGACATCACAGCTACGTTGAATGAAATAGCAGCCCTCAGCATTGAAGATAGAATTCGTCTTGTGCAAGCAATCTGGGACAGTATTGCAGCCGAGCAAGCTTAGATGAAAGCTATTGTCAAGCAGATTGCACTTCCTCGTAAAGGTCGAACAGCAGGAATGAACGCTCGCTTTTTGGCTTCCACCAATACTCCCAGCAAGCCAGTAATCCGGATGCCCAGACGGTTCGCTTCTGTTCTACCACGACGCTCATCAATGAGTAACAAGTCAGCATTGATTTCCAGTGCTAAAGCGATCGCTTCAGATTCACCTGGATCGAGTTGCACTGTATGAAAGCAATTGCTCAACCATTGCGCGATCGCTCTTTTGATCAGCTATCGTAAAAACTGAGCCATTTGATAAGCCATAACTGCTGCATCAGCCGTCACGATTGTCAAGTTGTGCTGTAAAGCTTGACAGATCAGTAATCGGTCAAATGGATCGCGGTGTAGTGAGGGTAAGTTGATTAACTGAACCACACTTGCCTCATCAACAGCAAGGCTATCAATCTGGTGTCGTTCGCGTTGCTTGGGCAAATAAATTTCAGGAGACTCTGGGAGTAAGAGTTTGCCGAGTTGATACTTGATGATACACTCCCATAACGAGACAACACTCAGATAAACATCATTGTCAGGATTTTGAATGGTATCACGAAAGGTTGCTGATAGCTGATGACTACCGCTGATGAACCAGAGGAAAATGTGAGTATCTAACAATAATTTCATTTGTTGAACAATTAGCCTTCAAAATCACGAATAATCTCATCAGGCAATGGATCGTTAAATTCTGGGGGGACTGTAAACTCTCCTGCACAAAGGGCAAATGGACGGAGTTGTTTTTGCTTGTCAGGAAATATGGGCTGACTTTTACGAGATTTAGTAAACAACAAAAAATCTAAAACTTCCTCAACTAAAAAATCTGGAGCTTGAGCAATTTCCTGAATGAGTTGTTCTCTTGCAGACATTTTCACATTTCTCCGGGTTGGGGCAGTTTGTTTATTAACGACCCAATTAGGCAATCAATATAATTTTATCCCACATTTCACACGTCTAGGGACACAATTAAAGTTAACGGTTGAGATTAGAGAACAGGGACTATCTGGTTCGCGATCGCGCTATGGAGTTGAGGCTTGGCTTGGTTGGAGTAAACTTGAGCGCTCAAGTAATGACACTAGGCTTTCACTCATTCCTGAACAATCACAGCTTTTAGAAATGACGTTGCCGTTGTTTAGGCGTATGGCTCTGAAATTTGAGGGGATGGTGAGTTCTATGCCAAACCTATCGAGTTCTAAGTTTCTGGTTGTCTGTGCTGCTGGAATTGAACCCGGATCATCGCAATATTGGTCAGGCTGGGCAATCCCTGGCTCCACTCCAGCCAGAAAAGAGAGTGATGCTCCAGCTAAGGCAACTATTAATTGAGTATTAAATAGTCGGTTCATAGCTAATTTGTCCCAATTCAACAGGTATAAAAGGTATAAAAGGGTGATTAGTGGGGTGAGCATCGAACTCATTTTATAATCGGTGATCTCAGACATTACTCAAAACCAGGTTATCTCGATGCACAACTGTTTCCGCCCCACCATAGCCCAAAATTTCGGGAATGTCGGCTGATTTATGTCCCCGAATTTTCTGTAATTCCAAACTGCTGTAGTTGACCAATCCTCTAGCCATTTCTACGCCATGACTATCACAGAGTTGTACTGCATCTGAGGCGTGAAAATTCCCCTCAATCGCAGTAATTCCAGCGGCTAATAAAGACTTACCCCCTTGACAAATTGCCTTCACTGCACCCTGATCTAAATACAACTTACCCGCCGGAACTAAACTGTGAGCAATCCAACGCTTACGGGCGTTTTCGGTTCGCGGTTGGGGGGCAAATTGCGTTCCTAATGGTTCTCCCTGTAAGATTTTTTCGATCGCTTCGGGGTGTCGTCCTTGAGTAATCACGGTTCTGACTCCCGCACTCGTGGCAATTCTAGCGGCGGTAATTTTGGTTACCATTCCCCCTGTTCCCCACTGAGAACCTGCGTTCCCAGTTTGTATCTGAAGTTCGGCTAACTCTTCCATCCGGTTAACCAGGGTAATCGGTTCAGCATCAGGAACTTGACGCGGATCAGCCGAATAGAGTCGATCAACATCGGTTAATAAGAATAACCAATCGGCTTCGATTAAACTCGCCACCATTGCAGAAAGGGTATCGTTATCGCCAAACTTGAGTTCCTCGACAGCGACGGTATCATTTTCATTCACTACGGGAATGACACCAAGCTGCAATAGTTCTCGAAATGTCGCGTAAGCATTAACATAGCAACTGCGCTGTACCAAGTCTTGGCGGCTTAACAAAATTTGCGCGATCGCTTGCTCAAGACTGGAAAATAAATCATCATAGACTCGCATTAACCGTCCCTGACCTACAGCCGCCACAGCTTGCTTGAGGGCGAGGGTTTGAGGACGAGTCTTTAATCCCAATCGTCCACACCCAACTCCCACGGCGCCAGAGGTGACTAAGACTACACCATAGCCAGAAGAACGCAACCGAGTCAGCGTTTCCACTAGCATCGCAATCGTTGACAGCGCTAACTGACCCGTTTCTGGATGAGTTAAACTCGATGTACCCACTTTGACAACAATTGTTTTAGTCATTCGTCATTCGTCATTCGTCATTCGTCATACTCGCTTTAGCGAGAAGCAAGCTATAGCAACCGCCATGGCTGTTAGGACACATCATTTATGTATGTAGAGACGCGCCATGGCGCGTCTCTACAATGGTGCTCCCCCTCTCAACACAATAGAGCGCTACGTCCTCAACTAAGGGATATAGCGCTCGCGATGGAATTATAACAGGTGTTTTATTATGGTTAGGGTCTTTATAGCGGCTGACCCCATTTGAACTATTATCATAATCTCATGATTTTCTGATTGCCTGCTTTTTCATAATCTTTTCTTTATATTTCAGTTTGTCTTGATTTATCATCTTTTGTAAACTTATGTTGCTTGCTGGGCAGTGATACGCCAAGAATTTGAGTGATCCAGACTTCAAAATCGCGAATGGGAGAAGAATAGGCAGTCTGAGTGGGATCTATCATTGGTTCGACGAGAATGGTAAACATACCGAGTCGGTTTCCAGCTAAGACATCTGTAAACAAGCGATCGCCTACCATAGCGATTTGTTCGACTGGCAAATTCATGGCGGCGGCGGCTTGTTTTAATTTGCGTCGGGATGGTTTAACCGCACCGTGGAGATAAGGCAGATTCAGGGAGTTAGCAATCCCACCAATGCGCGTCTCACTCAGATTATTACTCACTAGCCACAGAGACGCTACTGATCGAATATCTTCAACCCACGCCCTAAGTTCGTCTGAGGCTTGGGAGGCTTTCAGAGGAACCAAGGTTTCGTCTACATCCAGCACTAATCCTTTAAGTTGATAGTGTTGCAGGATATCTCGGGTTAACCCCACAATTGGAGCCTCCAGAACTAAGTCAGGTTCCAAGTTTGATACCCAAGCCATCTTTTCTAAGTTTGATACCCAAGACATAAGCCGTGATTTGTCCTCAGCCAATAACTTTATTCCCACCGAATGGTTGTAGCAGCGCTCCTGCTTCATCTAGCGTAGCAGTCTTCGCGATCGCAGCCTAGAACTAAAGTTCTGGCTTAAAGCTCAAACCCGTTAAAACGGGTTCAAAAATTTACCCAGTAAGCTCTATTCTTAAGGTTGTTGAATTTGCTGTGCTTCCCGTTGGTTGCGAATGGCGTCTCTTGCCGCTTCATGGGCTTCTAATGTTTTACTAAATAAATGAGTGCCATCATAGCGGGCAACAAAAAAGAGATAGTCTGTTTGTTCAGGATTAAGTGTGGCTTTTAAACTGTCTACTCGGGGACTGCCAATGGGGGTAGGCGGTAATCCGGGATTGAGATAGGTATTATAAGGAGAGGGTGTTCCCACTTGGGCATAAGTTAGGGGCTGATCTGCCGTTTGGCGAAAGCCTAATCCATATTCAACCGTAGGATCAGATTCCAGTTTCATTCCTCGGCGGAGACGGGCGGTAAATACCCCCGCAATCAGGGGGCGTTCCTCTGCCACCACTGCCTCTTTTTCTACGATACTGGCTAACGTTACCCACTCATGTAAACTGAGTTGGGTTTGCTGTTGTCCCTGTTGATACACCGGTAAAGCCACCTGCTCAAATTGTTTGAGCATTTGGTTAATAATTTGTTGGGGCGTGACGCGATCGCTCGGTAGTTGATAGGTGTCAGGATATAAGTAGCCCTCTAGGTGCGGTAAGTTACTGGGTAACCAGGGAAACTGATCGTCAGGAATCTGACTCGCCGCCGCCAGAAAGTCTTGGGCTTTAAAATATCCCAGGGATTCAAAATAGGTTGCCATTTGCTGGAGGGACCATCCTTCGGGAATCGTGAACGAGAGTTGCATCACTTCACCCGTCCAAATTTTTTGGGCAACGTCGGGTAAGGGTTGACTGGGGGATAGTTTATAGGTTCCAGCTTTAAATCCACCCTCTGGATCTTGCAGTTTTAACCAATAACCCCAGAGTCTCCACGCATTAGCTGAACGAATTAAACCCGCTTCTTATAAATCAAAACCGATTTGTTGGGCGGCTGTTCCGGTGGGAATCTGGATTTGTAAGGTATTGGTTGATGCGTCTAAGGATTGATCGACAGGGGGAGACTGTACCCAACTCCACCATGCCCACCCCTGCCATAAACCGATTACCATGGTTACCGGGAGTAAGGCAAGATAATAAGACCATTTAGAGAATTGTTGAATCGTTTTATTTGTCATTTGTCATTTATCATTCGTCATTTGTCATACTCGCTTGCGCGAGAAGCAAGCTACGTCATTCGTCATTTTTAATCTAAATCTTCAAATAATAACTCTTCTAGCAGCGGTTGGACTTTTTGAAATTCTTCGGGGGATAAGAGTTCTAATTGACCGTTAGGGTTATGCTTGGCGAAAAAGAGTAGGGGATCAAGGGGCGTGTAAATTCCGTACTCTTGTTCTTCATGGTAAAAATTAGCCAACAATTGCAATTGTTCGGGTTCGAGTTCCACATCTTCTTCGGCGAGTTCAATACTGAGAATCTCCTCCTCATCCGCTGGCGGAAGTTCACCCGCGACGGTTAGGGTAAATGCGGTGCGTTTCAGGATGAGATTTTGTTCAGCGAGAACCGCTTGGGCATCGGAGAAGATTTCATCGATTTCTGTCTCGTCTTCTACGAGGGTAGCATCCGCGAGATCGTCAGCCTGATCATCCTCATCCCAGGCGACTATTTCGACGGGGGAATCGATAGGGAGGAGGAGTAAATAGTCGATTCCTTCCACATTAAGAGAATGCTCGATTGAACAACTGAGCGATCGCCCCGCCTCATCGGTGAGCGTCACATTACTACTACTGTGACCAGATTGTCCATTTTCTTGGGGAAAGTCAGATGAAAACATGCCGTTTTTGTCAAGGCTCATGGAATATCAAAAACTTGCCGTACTCTGGGGATCAGGTGGCAAAGTCTTAGAATATCACGGCGCATGAACTCAAAATCAGGAATTATAGCGCTACGCGCCAGGCAATAGGCAATAGGCAATAGGCAAATGGTATAAAATATAACCTCGTTTTTGTCAACGACCTAAAGGTACTCGAAAAGCATTACCTAATTTGGTAGAGTGGCGGCTGATGCTTTTGAACATGCCCAGGCTGAGGAGTTAGGAATGAATCAGACACTCAAAAATCGGGGGCAATTGCACGATCAGGCATCACCAACTGAGACTCAGAACTTGGCTGTGATCCACTCGTTCCTGAACCAATGGGACGTTGATGCTGATTTGGTATCGGAGTTTTGTCAAGGTTTAGAATGGTATCAATTTGAACTCGGTGATGATCTATTGAGCGATCGCGCCTCCAGCCAATCCCAGAATTCGGGTCAATCTCAACTGAATCCGAATGACCTTTACTTCGTTTGTCAAGGTCGGGTGCGGCTACTGGGTTACAATCCCAGCCAAAAACGTCATGTATCGGCGGGGGTACTCGAATCCGGTGAGAGTTTTGGCGCTGACTCTGTGATTGGCGATCGCACTTTACCCTACCAAGCCCGCGAGAGCCAGCCCTAACTCGGGCAAATTTTGCCAATCATTAAGTTTTATCACAAAAGACACTAGATATATCCCCTTACATTATGGGCAATTAACAGGACTTGATATAAACTTCTGGGAGCTGAAACCTTTGATCTGGAGACCCATTTATGGCAGCATCATCTTGGCATCAAGGCTGGGACATCACTGACGAAGAACGAGAGGTTTACAGGAAACGTTCTCAGGCGTCGAGTCGAGCCAAAGCCAAAGCTGTCCGGGGTGAGGGACGAAGACCGATTCATCCGATTAATGTACCTTGGCTCAATCCGGACGACCTGATGCCACAATTAGCCAGTAACGGCTGGCGATCGCTCTCTTTGTTCAGTGGTGGTGGCGGTTTAGACCTAGGCTTTGATCGCGCTGGATTTACCCATGTTGCCTCTTACGATATCTTACCTGAATCTGGTATTACCTTGAGGAACGTTCGACCAGAGTGGACTGTGTTTGGGGGGGAACAAGGAGATGTTACCCAGGTAGACTGGCGAGAGTATCGGGGTTTAGTTGACATAATCCATGGCGGTCCACCCTGTCAACCGTTTTCTGTCGCTGGTCGTCAGCAAGGAAAAGAAGACAGCCGGGATATGTTTCCAGAATTCATCCGGGCTGTATTAGAAATTGAGCCAATTGCTTTCGTGGCGGAAAATGTTACAGCATTGGTGGGCAAAAAATTCAGCTCATATCTTAAAGAGGTTGTTGAACATCCCCTGCGTCAGAACTATACGCTGATTCAAGTGATCCTCTCAGCGCCATCCTTCGGAATTCCTCAAATGAGAAAGCGTGTATTTTTTGTGGGATTTCGTCAGGAAAAAATGGCGTCAAATTACCAATCCCCTCTCCCCACCCACAGTTGGCATCATTTGCCTACTGATAAAGTTAAACCTCATGTTCAGCTAGATCTATTTTCGCTCCTCGACCCGTCTGAAACGTTACAACCTTGTATGGGCGTGCGTGAAGCCTTAGGACTACCTGATATAGGATTTGATACGTTATCTCCTACCATTCGCAGTTCTCTCACCGGTCCACGTCATACCACATCAGTATTAAGTAGTGTTTCCGCGCAAAAGATTTGGGAAAAACTACAAATTTGGCCCAATGGAGTCGCTTTAAATCGAGAACAAGCACGTTTATTTGTACCCGATAATGGTCACTTTCGTTTATCTGTACCTGACTGTGCCATTTTGCAAGGCTTTCCTGAATCCTGGTCATTTGATGGTGCTGTTTATAAAGCCCTAGGTCAAATTGGCAATGCTGTTCCCCCACCAATGGCATATAGAGTGGCTGTATCTATTGCTCAAGCTTTATCATGAAGCGCTTCCGCTACCAATTCTCGCAAACGTTGAGCATGATTTTCGGTAATCCGCTCCCAACCTTGAAAATAAGACGCCGGAATGTGAGGATTATTTAAGGTCGAACCTCTCTCGATTAAATACCGACATCTATCCTTTAAGATAGAAAGCATTCGTTCAGGTGAATAGCCCTGAAATAAATCCATCTGGTGACGATACTGCTGGATTGTGTACTGTTTCTTTTGTAAACGACGAGCGTCTTCTAGTGTATAAATCTGTTTTTGACCCAGAATTTCGTAAAGCACATTAAGGGTCAGCAATTCAGGTGCAAGCTGAGCGAGTTTGTAGTCAGCTAATATGTAAGCTTCTTTTTCGCTAATCCATTTTTCCATGGCTTGAGGAGAACCGTAAAGGCAATAGTTTAATGCTGTACCATTCTTATTGTAGAAACCAAATAACCAGTGTTTATCTTGCCACTTTTGAATATGAGTTAACCCAAAATCACGAACAGTTGTTACAGAAGAACTTGTCGTTGATTTTAATTCAAAGGGGATATAGCGTTCATTGAAATAAAGAACAGCATCTGTACCGCTGCGAGTTGCTTTGGCAGGTTTCTGGAGTTGAAATAGAGTGATCAGTTCGTTTTCTCGACGATCATCTTGAACCGTCATTTGAAAAATTACCTTGGTTGAGAACATAGCAAACGCCCGGATTATATGATGTCCGGAAAATCACCCTTAATAAAAAAGCCCGAAACTCTTGCGGTTACAGCATTGCTATTATGGGCAATTTACCGGACTTGATATGATTCACCTAGCCACCCATGGCATACTCGATGAAATCTGGGGATTAGGAAGTGCGATCGCATTAGCTCCTTCTAATAACGATAACGGTTTACTTACGGCAGATGAAATCCTCACAGCCATGCTGACGACCATGGCAAAACATCCTCATCCTAGAGACTGGGCAGCCTTTACACTCATAGGAGAAGCTAAATAACGCATTATTCCTAATTCTTGCCCCATGCTACCCGTTAACCAAGCCGAATCCATTATCTTAGATCTCGTCCACCCCTTAGACTCCCAGTTAGACAGCGAAATTATTGACCTATCCACCGCCACAGGTCGAATTCTGGCTACTCCTGTAACCAGCCAATTGGATTTTCCCCACTGGGATAATTCTGCCATGGATGGTTACGCAGTACGCTATACGGATGTGCAGTCGGCGAGTGAACTGCAACCAATCAGTTTAAACATAGTTGAAGAGATTCCCGCCGGCTATCAACCGCAAAAAACCATTGCAGCCGGACAAGCGGCGCGTATCTTCACAGGTGGATGTATGCCCCAGGGTGCTGATACGGTGGTAATGCAGGAACATACACAGCACCGGGATAACCAGGTTTTAATCTTACAAGCACCGAAACCGCAAGGCTTTGTGCGTCATCAGGCATCATTTTACCGTGCTGGAGACCCTCTCTTAGAATCAGGAATTCAACTGGGTGCGCCAGAAATTGCTGTCCTCGCCGCCGCCCAATGTACGGAACTCACCGTCTATCGCCGTCCCAAAGTCGCGATTCTCTCCACCGGAAATGAACTGGTTACGCCGTACCAACCCTTGCAACCGGGTCAAATTGTCGATTCTAACCAATACGCTTTAACCGCTTGGGTGACTCTCTGTGGCGGAATTCCTAAGGTACAAGGGATTGTCCGCGATAAACCGGACGCCCTGAAGCAAGCTATTGCCCAAGCTATTCTAGCCGCCGATATTGTTCTGTCTACAGGTGGCGTCTCTGTGGGGGATTATGACTATGTAGATGAAATTTTAGCCCAACTGGATGCGGAGATTCACATCCGTTCGGTTGCGGTTAAACCTGGTAAACCCTTAACCGTGGCGACGTTTCCGCCTCCGAGTCAGAGGAATAAAAAAGGCTCATCGCATCCAGTCTTATATTTTGGTCTACCCGGAAATCCAGTATCCGCGTTAGTCAGTTGTTGGCGATTTGTGCAACCTGTGATGAAAAAGCTTTCTGGTTTACCAATGCAACGATGGAAGCCCAGGTTTATCCACGCCACCTCTCGTAGCGAACTCAAATCTGATGGGCGTCGAGAATCCTATTTGTGGGGTCAGCTTCAATTAGTTGAGGGGAAATACGAATTCAAGTTGGCGGGTGGTAGTCACAGTTCGGGGAATTTAATTAACTTAGCCCAAACTACGGGTCTTGCGGTCGTACCCGTTGGTCAAACTTTGATTCCAGCCGGAGAAACGGTGCAAGTTTTGTCGGTAAGCTTGTAAGAATCCTTTAAGATGGGGCGGTTGTAGACGCGGAGCGGCTTCCCGCAGGGTAACCGCAGCTATACAAACAAAACCCGCCTGCGCGGGTTTAATGAACGCAAATTTACTCTCTCTGTTCTATCTTCTGCCTTATTTATAAATTATGAATGTCAAGATATCGCCAGTAACAAGCATCATTAATTGTATTTGGGTAGGGT
>NZ_DS989866.1:59643-75919 GCF_000155555.1 Coleofasciculus chthonoplastes PCC 7420 | reverse complement strand
CGAGGGGCTGTTCAATCTCCAGTTCATCAACTTTGGAAATCTGCTCACCCTAGATTTGGCATAGAAGTATCGGATAATTTTTATTAAAGAATTGCCGCTTCCTTTGCCTCTTCCTGAAGATTTATTTAATAAGCTACTAAGCAAGATCCCCGACTTCTTCAAGAAGTCGGGGATCTGTCTGTGTAATCAACCGACTACCCCCTGGTATCTGCTCTTTTGGTGGAGTCGGTTCGTCTTCCACTCTTACCCAATAATAAACAGTTAGGGGAAGGTGTCAGACTTAGGGGATTCCCCTAACTTTTTTAATAAAATAGAAGGAATAGGGAACAGGGAACAGGAAATGCCTTCGCCAGTAAGTCTTTAACTCAATTCAATAAGTTTCCCAGCTACCAACCTAACGGAATGGTACTGACTTAAGGCTATTTCTGCGACGCTGCACTAGGATACCTCGCCTTTTGCTCAATCTGTGCGCGACACCATCACGGGTTCTTGATAAAGGGGTACAGTAAATGTCACAGTTGAACCTAAGTTTTCCCCCATGCTGAAGAAATGTACAACACCGCCCATGGTTTCCACTAGCTTTTGGGAAATGGCTAACCCTAACCCGGTTCCCCCGTAAGGACGATTGAGTCCACCATGTACCTGGCTAAAAGATTGGAAGAGTTTGTCTTGTTTATCCAAGGAAACCCCAATCCCTGTATCCGCAACCCGCACTTTCACATGTCCAGGAAACTCCTGTCCCTGAAAATGGACTTTCTTGCGAATGACTTCGGCGCTGATGGTAATTCCCCCTTCATCGGTGAATTTAATCGCATTCCCCACTAGGTTTAGCATCACCTGTAGCAACCGTTGATAGTTCCCATACATAACAATGCCATCGTAGACGGCGGGAATTTCTAGGGTGAAGCTCAAATTCTTGTGATGGGCTTGCTGCGCGGTAAAATCATAGACCTTATTGAACAGATACTCTAACTCAACTGGACTAAACTCCAGCTCCATTTTTCCGGCTTCAATCTTGGCGATATCTAAGATATCGTTGATGATGTTGAGCAGATGTAAGGCGCTATTATGGGCTTCCTGAATAAACTCTCGCTGTTCTTCGGGGTCATCCGCCATCCCTTCCAGAATCAGCTTGAGAAAGCCAATCATCCCATTTAGGGGCGTCCGCAATTCGTGAGAGGTGCTGGCAAGAAATTCACTCTTGAGGCGGGACACTTCTTCGGCTTGTTCTCTGGCTAGTTCTAGTTCTTTATAGAGCGTACCATGCGCGATCGCGGTTCCCACTTGTTCAGCCAACTCCCGCACTAGCTCAATTTCCGCATCACTCCACGGACGGTGGCGATCGCACTGTTGTAAACTAATTAAGCCATTGGGTTCATCTTTATAAGACGTGGAAACCACCAGCATGGATTTTTCTTGAAACCGACTCGGGGCGATTTGGTCAACTACAACCGGTTCGGAACTCCACATCGCTTGTTTCATTATCAGTTCCGACTCCAGTTCCAGCGTCATCCCCAACATTTCCTCTAATGACTCTTGGCGATACTCCGCTTCCACCTTGACATCCGTATAGTCGGGTTTGTAGGAACAGATAATACAGCGACTGACTTGTAGAGCTTTCCCTAAACTGTCTACCGTTTGTTGCCAGATTGTATCTAAGTCTAACGTCCGGCGAATCCGGCGGGCAATTTGGGTGAGTAGTTTTTGATTGG
The DNA here is from genome assembly GCF_000155555.1 of Coleofasciculus chthonoplastes PCC 7420. Taxonomy (GTDB): domain Bacteria; phylum Cyanobacteriota; class Cyanobacteriia; order Cyanobacteriales; family Coleofasciculaceae; genus Coleofasciculus; species Coleofasciculus chthonoplastes_A. Next base: position 74,207 of record NZ_DS989866.1, on the reverse strand, counting down.
GATCGACACTTAACGGTACTAGCGAATCGATCACTTTTTGCACCGAACCCTCCGGTAATAGATGACCTATCACCCAAACCTGAGTCGCCTGACCGTCTGCTTGTAAAATTGGGCTGATCACCAGTTCAAAGGGAAATACGTGATCGCCATAACAGAAGTCGTGGATACAGCGTTCTGGGGTGCGGTTGTCTAGAATCCGCTGGATTCGATCCCGATAAGCATCTAGAGCAATGGGATGAAAGGTTTCGTTGAGGGGAACCCCAATAACCTGTTCTTGAGTTAAATCATACTGCTCGGCTTGTCGCCAATAAAAGGAGTGATACTGACCTGATGCATCTTGGCTACACATCAGCTCAACCTCTAACTCCTGCAAAAAGCTGGACTTGCCTTGTGCAGTAGTAGATTGCATAGTGGTATACCCAAATCGAGGATGGTGGAAATCAGCAGGAGCAATCATCTACAAGAAACCTGGAAACTACAAGCAGCGAAAGGATTAGCGCTCGCACCAAGACAGACATAAATGCAACCCCTTAACGCCCTGGAGCCTCAGGCGAAAGAATAAAGCGACGAACATCTTGGCTCTTAATCGTTCCATTCGCCTCGTGGCGGTACTGGTGGATTTCGTCTCAAGGTGCGGGTTAGCTCATCATCGCGATCGCGCTCTCCTCTTAGCCATTGACGAATGGCTGTTTCTATCACCTTAGACGGATCATTGGTTAAGTGTTTGATTTGGTCTAACAGTTGAGCATCCATCAGGATAGATATTTCTTCCTTGTTTGTTGAATGCTCTCGATGAATGGCATGATTATTCATTTTCAGCGTTTTGGTGTTCCCCTACACTACATTTTACGACAATTTGCCCTCTTGCCACCTGAGATTCGTGACGTACTTAGCCCCAAAAGGTTCTCTGGAGTTAGAGTATCAGGAGTATTGTCCCCATTTTGGGAAGAAACATTAAAATACATTAAGAGCCATCCATTCCGTGTTGCCAATTTTTTTTGTCACCCGATAATTCTATGACTGATGTTCCTGTCTCTCGCATTCGCAATTTTTCCATCATTGCTCATATTGATCATGGTAAATCCACTTTAGCCGATCGCCTCTTACAGACAACCGGTACGGTGAGCGATCGCCAAATGAAGGAACAGTTCCTGGACAACATGGAATTGGAACGGGAGCGCGGGATTACCATTAAACTGCAAGCCGCTCGCATGAACTATCAGGGGAAAGATGGTGAGCAATACGTTCTCAATTTAATTGACACCCCGGGTCATGTGGATTTCTCCTATGAGGTTTCGCGATCGCTGGTCGCTTGCGAGGGCGCATTGCTCGTGGTAGACGCCTCTCAGGGGGTTGAAGCTCAAACTCTGGCAAATGTTTATTTAGCCTTGGAGCATGACCTGGAAATTATTCCGGTTCTGAATAAGATTGACCTCCCAGGAGCAGAACCCGAACGAGTGATCTCAGAAATCGAAGAGATCATTGGTCTCGATTGTAGCGGAGCCATCCTCGCATCGGCAAAGGAGGGAATTGGGATTGATGAGATTTTAGAATCCATTGTGCATCTGGTTCCTCCTCCCCAAGACACCATCGATCAGCCCCTGCGAGCCTTGATTTTTGATAGCTACTATGACCCCTACCGAGGCGTCATCGTCTATTTCCGGGTGATGGATGGTAGCGTCAGAACTGGGGAAAAAGTTCGCCTGATGGTATCCAAAAAAGAATATGAAATTGATGAACTGGGGGTATTGTCACCCACACAAATCCAGGTTGAGCAACTACACGCCGGAGAAGTGGGATACATCGCGGCGGCGATTAAAACCGTAGAAGATGCCCGTGTTGGCGATACTATAACTCTAGCTGCTGAACCGGCGGAGAAGCCCTTACCGGGTTACAAGGAAGCCAAACCCATGGTATTCTGTGGCTTATTCCCCACCGATGCAGATCAGTACGAAGATTTACGCGAAGCTCTCAACCGTCTCAAGCTCAATGATTCGGCTCTCAACTATGAACCCGAAACCTCCAGCGCCATGGGGTTTGGTTTCCGGTGTGGTTTCTTGGGCTTATTGCACATGGAAATTGTCCAGGAGCGATTAGAACGGGAATATGATTTAGATTTAATCATTACCGCTCCATCAGTGGTCTATCGAGTCACGAATATGGATGGGGAGGTTTTGGAAATTGACAACCCCAGCTTACTCCCTCCACCCCAGCAGCGGGAGAAAATTGAAGAACCTTATGTTCGCATCGAGATGATTACCCCAGAAACCTATGTGGGGACGCTGATGGAACTGTGCCAAACGCGGCGGGGTGAGTTTAAAGATATGCGGTATTTAACCCAAGGGCGAACCACCTTGGTGTATGAATTACCTCTGGCGGAAGTCGTGACTGACTTTTTTGACCAACTCAAATCGCGATCGCGCGGTTATGCCAGTATGGAGTATCACCTGATTGGGTATCAGGAAAACACTCTGGTTCGCCTCGATGTGTTAATTAATGGTGATCCAGTGGATTCTCTGGCAATGATTGTCCACCGGGATAAAGCTTACTCTGTTGGTCGGGCGTTAGTGGAAAAACTCCGGGAATTAATTCCCCGTCACCAATTCAAAATTCCCCTGCAAGCCTCGATTGGTAGTCGGGTAATTGCTAGCGAACATATTCCTGCATTACGGAAAGACGTACTCGCTAAATGTTATGGCGGGGATATTAGCCGTAAGAAAAAATTGTTGCAGAAGCAGGCAAAAGGGAAAAAGCGGATGAAATCTTTAGGTACAGTTGATGTGCCTCAGGAAGCATTTATGGCAGTCTTGCGCCTCGAACCCCAGTAGGGGAGATGGGCAAGCGATGTAGAGACGCGCCATGGCGCGTCTGGAAGCTGGGGGAGAAGCAATTAAATTAGAGCGTATCCGAGGAGTATTGAGGTCTATCTAAACAGTGATAATTTCCTTATTCCTTATCACCTTGCCATCTGCCTTCTGCCTTTCTTCAGTCAAGGGCTAGTAGCTGCAACCTAATATCTATGCATATCTGAGCAAGTCTATGCATTTTGCTCAGATATCAGTTCATCTACAAATTGCCTTATCCGTTCTTGCCAGTTGGGGACAGATTTCAGCTTATCCTTTTGCCCTTCATATCCCTTAAAACAGATAGGGGTTTTGTCTAGCGGCTGATCTAGTATCTTTTTCGCTCTCCATGGATGATCCTTTTGAAAGGGCATTGCTGCTTCCTGTATGTAGCGGTATACTGGTTATTATACAATTATCAACTCTTGCCAGGTTATGCTTTTAGGGTTCAAGAGTGAATTGAATTTGAACAACAAGCAGCGAACGGCATTAGCTAAACACGCTGGTGTCGCCCGTCACGCTTGGAATTGGGGTTTGGGCTTGACTAAGCAGATACTCGACCACAACCGGGATACAAGAGAGGATAAAATCAAGTTCCCCACTGGGATTGACTTGCATAAGTGGTTAGTTGCACTGGTTAAGCCCGCCTGTCCTTGGTACTACGAGGTGAGTAAATGCGCCCCCCAGTTTGCGCTTAAGCAATTAGCCGAAGCATGGAGGAATGCGTTTAAGAAAAAGAAAAAACCACCTCGGTTTAAACGCAAGGGAAAGCATGACAGCTTTACTCTAGACGGGTCAATTAAACTCGACCATTTTAAGATTAGAGTTCCGGTCATTGGTTGGTTGAAGACCTATGAGCGGCTACCCGTTCAGTTTCAGCCCAAAACTGTCACCATATCCAGAACGGCTGACCGATGGTTTATCAGTTTTAAGCTGGAATATGAACCAATCAATCGCCCCAAACCTCACCCTGTAGTGGGAGTAGACTTGGGAATCAAAGCCTTAGCCGTCTTATCTACTGGAATCGTGGTAGAAGGCGCGTCTAGCTATCGCAAGTACGAAAAAAAACTTTCACGGCTGCAGTGGCTAAATCGTCACAAACAGATTGGTTCCTCTAACTGGAGAAAAGCCCAAGTCAAAATAGCCCGTTTGCACCGGAAAATAGCCAATATCAGAAAAGACACGTTACACAAGCTCACATCTTATTTAGCCCAAAACCACAGCCGAATAGGAATAGAAAATTTGAACGTGTCCGGCATGATGGCTAATCACAAATTGGCGAAAGCTATTCAAGATATGGGTTTTCACGAGTTCAAACGCCAGTTAGAGTACAAATGCCAATTGTACGGGTCAACCTTGGTTGTAGTAGACCGATGGTATCCCTCAACCAAAACCTGCTCAAGATGCCACGCCGTAAAAGATGAAATGCCCTTATCTGAGCGAGTTTTCCGGTGTGACAATTGCGGTTTGGAAATCGACAGAGATTTTAATGCCTCCATTAATTTGGAGATAGCCGCCAGTTAGGTGGTGGTAGCCTGTGGACTGGTTAAGTGCCGTCACTGCCAGAGTGAAGCAGGAAGTAAGCATCAAAGTTAGGTCTGACTAAGGTTGACCTGCTTTGAGTAGGTCTTTCATAACGGCTGACAAAAGCCGAGAGCAAGGATTAAATTGGATGGTTGAGGGTGCATCAAGATGAAAATGCTCAAAACTCTACGCTATCCCGCACGTTTAAGCCAAACCCATGTCAATCACATTTAAGCATCTAACCGCTTCAGGTCAATTATTAAGTGCAGCTTTTTTAGTCATCATGCTGAATAGTTGCGCTCAGACTGCTTCAAATGAAATAGAGTCCTCTTCTGCTTTAAGCAATTCCAATTCCACAGAAACCAGTCAAGATGTAGCCTCTAACACTGATGTTACCCCGCTCTGGTCAGATAGCTTTGCCGCAACGGATTGGCAGCAATCTTGGCAGTTTAAAAGTGAGAAACAGTGGGGTTTAGAAAATAGTGAAGTGATTAAAGACGCCGACGGCAGATTTGCTCAAGTGCTGCGGGTCAACTATCCGGCGGGTTCAGCTAGTCCTACGGTTTCTCGAAAAAATGATGCCCCCTTAGGAGGTACGCAGTTTTATGCGGATTTAGGTTTACCCGCTAAAGAATCCCTGCGCTTGAGTTATTATGTTCGTTTTTCCGACGACTTTGACTTTGTGAAGGGGGGGAAATTGCCAGGACTTTACGGCGGTGACGGTGCTAGTGGCGGAAAAACGCCTGATGGAACCGATGGATTTTCGACGCGCTTTATGTGGAGACGCAATGGAGATGGGGAACTGTATGCCTATCTACCCACAAGTGACGAATATGGCACATCAATTGGTCGGGGGAATTGGCAATTTATTCCTGGAACTTGGCATCATATTGAGCAGGAGGTTGTCCTCAATAAACCGGGTCAAGCCAATGGTCGGGTTAAAGTTTGGCTGGATGGAAATATGGTTCTCGATGAGCAAGGATTGACTTTCCGTACCGTTGAAGACTTGAAAATTGATGGTATATTTTTCTCCACCTTTTTTGGCGGTGGTGATCCCTCTTGGGCAACTCCGAAAGATGTGTATGTCGATTTTGCTGATTTCTCGGTTTCAGAGGTGAACGAATAGCACAAAAGGTAGGGTGGGCATTGCCCACCAGCCTCATCTGAGCGTGCTATTCACTCTAAGCTAAAGCCCTCACCCCCAGATATAAGTCCTTTTCGGCGTATTTTTTAACCAGGAAGGCGTGACATGTCGTCAAATGCCAAAAAGCGAAAGAAAAAAAACTTTGCTAGCTTTAATACTACAGAAGCCTTCAAGCAATTAAGCCTAACTGAATTATTACTCTGGCACGTTGACAGCCAACCTGTTGCACCCAGTGCCTTTTTCCAAGAACGCTGGGCTAGATTACAATGTTTTGATTTACAAAAATATGAAGAATCTAAAAAAATAGTGATTGATGCAATTTGCGAAGAAGCTATACAACCCTATAAGAAGTTGAAAATATGGAAAGGGGCGGATCTAGACTCTGATATAACCACAGGAAATGTTGATTACTTGATTACTGAACGTAAGGCTTATATTGAAACCCCTTATCTCTGTATTGTTGAAGCGAAAAAAGATGACTTTGAGCAAGGATTAGCTCAGTGTTTAGTAGAAATGCAAGCGTGTTCCTGGCAAAATCGCCAACGCGAGCAGGAGATTGATGTATTTGGAATCGTTACCAATGGAGATGGTTGGCGGTTTTATAAATTAACAACTGAAGGTGAGGTGTATGAAACATTACTCTATGGAATTGCTCATCTCGACGAGATTTTAGGGGTGCTGCGCTATATTTTTCAGCGATGTGAACAACATTTGTCTTAAGGTAGACTATTAAATTATATATTTAGCACACCAACTACGGCAGAACTGAAAACCCTTAAAATTAATGGCTAAAGCCCTTACTACAAACCTGCCATGACATATTCTACTGTTATATTCTCGGTGTTACGCATGACTAAAGGATGATTTTGATTATTGGGTAAATCAAGGTTTTTCAGTGATGAATTGACTACATTATCTAAAATAATACTGCCAACATCAGATATATTTTCGGTTGAGTTGAGTGATTTTTTTCGGAGTGTAAATTTGCTCAAATGGATATCTTGAATCCGATTCTGATCAGACTCGGCTGTTTCAGTCAAAGGATGTTCACGGGGTCGAATGACTAGAACAGCTTTTGTATCAGGTTTACTAATATACGCTTGTAAAATAGTTCGCCGCATCCCTTGCCCTTTAATAATCGTGTGACTGCGATTAATTTCGATGGGATGAAACAAATCAATTTCACCAATGGGTAAATTAATCTGAACCGGGTCTTCCCCAGACAGACGATTAATTAACGCCTGGAGGGATTTGGCATCATCTTGACCATCATTGGGAATAATTCCATGGTCTATCGCTTCAACAATTTGCGGTGGAACCGATTGACTCATCGCCCAGGTACTATTTGACCATAACCCTGCCACATCTTGTAAGGGACTGAGTAGGCTGGCAAACCAACATAAAATAATCACAAAGCCAAATAACTGGGAAACATAAAGAAAACGAGACACACTCACTTTAACCAACCGTTCCCAACCCGATCCGGCGGCTGATATACTTTGATTGCCTCGGTTTGACCACTTTTGTTGAGCAAGGTTCATCTGAGTCCAGATTTTGATAATACAGGAACTCCACTGGGCGATTAAAAAGACGGGTAAATGAATCGGTTTAAGTCGAGATTGTCGCCCCCAGAAAATGATAGTTAAAATGATCGGTCGAGTACAAAGAATCCAACAGAGAATGACTCCGGCGACTAACCAATACCCTTGAACTAAACAAATTGATAATGAACCCGGTGTGATCAAAGTCGTCCAGTAACTAATCCGTTGATCCAGGAGACAGTACCACATAAACCATCCCGCCTTAGCCGGACCCAAACCGATCGCGCGATCGCTGTTCCGCAGCATATTCCCATACCAACGGCGCATATTTTGGTAAGCGCGATCGAGTAATGACCCAGAAATCGTCTCAATGGAATAGACAATCACATCGGGGATATAAAGCATATCGTAACCCCGACGCAGTAACCAATACCACGTCGTTTTATCGTCGCCAGAGAGGAATTTAAACTGTCCCCACAACCAATCATCCAACGTATCCAGTTCTAACTGATCCGCAAATGTAGGATGCAGCGCCGCCTCCGCCCGAAATAGGGAAAAGCGTCCCGTCAAACACATCACTTTTTGCGACAGTGACACGGAACACATTTGATAATGACGCTGGGATAGGCGTAAATGGAACCACTCAGAAAACAGATACGATCCCTCAACAATCGGTAACTCATCCGTCGTCAGCGCCCCCATTTTGGGAAATAGACGAAAAAATGGCAAACAGCGACGTAAGGTTCCAGGTGTTAGTTCAGAATCACCATCCATTAACCCAACAACGGCATTTTGGGGCAGATTTAAACGCGCTAATTCTCGTAATCCATCCGCCATGGCTTTGCGCTTCCCTTCCCCCGTCTGCACCATTTGGATTAGGCGAATACAACTGAGTTCAGGGTCAACGGATTTAAGTATCTTTAAGATGGCAGCATTTTCATCATTACTGCTACTGGTAACCAAAAGTGTTAGGGGGTGAGACAGGCTTTGGGCTTCTTGGGCGATGACTCGGAAGACTCGTTCCGTGATCCAGGGTTTTTCCTTATAGGTAGGGACTAATAAGCAAACGGGGGGTAACTTATCCAGGGGAATGCGATCGGCTTGTTTGCGCCACCGGGGAAAAACCCAATGTAGGTAAATCCGAGAACGAATCACTTGCAGCGCCCACCATGACCATCGCCAAATGCCGATCAGCCCCATACTAATTAAACCAGATATGCCTAATAGGTTTAATTGTTCCGGATTACGCAGCAGGTAGAAACCAATAAAACCGAAGGCGGAAAGACACAGCAGGGCGAACCAATTAAGATAGGACGAGATGTTTTGCCAACGAAATAATTGAGTCATAGAGTTTTTGGATGTAGAGACGTGCCATGGCGCGTCTTTAATTATGTGTAGGGGCGGGTTTTACGACTATCATTTGTCATCTCACCTAGAGCGTCGGTCAAGTATTCCTAGAAACCGGGTTTCTCGTGAGGATGACAATGAAATATCAAGCTTTTACCCAAAGAAACCCGGTTTCTTGACTAGATGTAAACAATCAAGGGAATCCAGACAAAAAAAATTGAGATATAAATCTCAATTCAACGATTACCAAACAATTTCTTAGGAAACGTCAGCCTCGCCGCTTGTCCCAATCCGCAAAACTGTTGGGAATTCTCATGTTGCGGCGGCGGTGGAATCCGTACTGTAATTCGGGTTAACGGTTGTCCCACTAATTTAGGCGGAATCGCAGGCTGTAGGGCTTGAACCTGGGTCAACTTATTAAGCTGTTGCATATTACTAATCGGCTGAATCAGGTCAATTTCACCCTTGACGGTTTGGGCATAACCTGCTAATCCTACAGTCACAGGTTTATCGGTATTGATAGAACTGGCTTGTTCAGCACTAACTACGGTTTCTACCCACAAGTTATTGCAATCTAGTAGCGTCACTATCGGTTCTAACTGATTAACCTGTTCGCCTTGTTCCCGTTCCGCTGTGTAGACAACACCCGCAAAGGGGGCTGACACATTTTGTATTTTCCGTTCGCTTTGTAATTGTTTGAGATCATTAACCAGAGAAGGGGCATTTTTTTGTAGAGACTGGCTGTTATTTAGCTGCTGCTTGAGTTTAGCCAATTGCGCTTCCATCGTATTTACCACAACCGATTGCTGTTGTATCGTCTGCTGCAAACTAATCCGTTGATCGGACAGAACCCCGCCCATAATATTATTGCGATTACTGCGAGCAATACCCGCTTGGGCAGCATTGACTGCCTTTTGCGTCGCATCCAAGACAGATTGGGCTTGTTGGACTTCGGCTTGGGCGGATTGCCAGACTAAGCGCAACTGATCCGTTTCCTGTGCGGATACACCCCCTGCTTCTAATAGGGTTTGATACCGTTGATAATCTAATCGGGCAGCTTCAGCTTTTGCCTGTGCCGCTTGAACTACAGCTTGCTGTTCCTTAACGGAGTCTAAGCCCAGTTCTACATCCACTTGGCGCACGGCTTGGTCTCGACGTTCAAGTTGCTGTAACTGAGTTTTCAGTAATGCTAGGGACTGTTTTGCCGATGCTAGCTGAGTTGCATTAACCTGAATCTGTCCTTGTAATTCGAGACTTTCAAGCTGATTGCGGATTTGTTCTTGGTCTTGGGCGCGTTCTAGGCGGAGTAGGGCTTCTTGTTCTTGGGGACTGGGTTCTTGGCTAATCCGGGCGAGAAGTTGTCCTGATTTCACAACCACTCCTGGCTGGGCGTAAAATGCTTGAATATTTCCCGTAGTTGGCGCTTGTAGCCGCACAATTCGCCCGTTAATCGTGCTACCGTCTACAACTAAGTGACTGAGGCGATAGCCAATGGAGGCAATCCCCACACCAACTGCCCCTAATCCCAGCACCACAAACCCCGTTCCCACCAGGAAACGCCAGGATTGAGTAGATTTTTGGACTTCAGCCGTGGGTGAATCCTGTTCCTCCTCTGGGCGAACCAGTTCCGTCCAATCGGGTGCTGGACTAGGGGTTTTAAGATGGTGTCCTTGGACTAAATCAATCCCGACTTCTTCCACCAAAGATAGGGTAACCGCATCGCTGACAAATTTAGCCGCCACCTGACTCAGCGCCTGAATGCCTTCGAGAATGGCTTTGGTTAAGACACGACTACTCGGTTCTGTTTTTAGGCGTTGGATCAGTTGACCATCCACTTTAACCAAATCAACCGCCAGTTGTTGGCATTGAAACAGGGTTAATTCGCGACTAGCAAAGTTATCCAGAACGATCGCACAACCCAGACTTTTGAGTTCGCGGACAAATGCCCGAATTGTGGGAAAATCTTTGGCGATGGTTGATTCGGTTAGCTCAAAACTCAGTTGCTTCGGGTCAACTCCTGACTGATCCAGAAGTGTTTGAATATATTCGATCAGTTCAAAGTTATTTAATCCCTCTCCCGAAAGATTAATCGACAGGCATCGATCAGGTTGTTCCGCTAAGAGTTCTATTCCCTTGCGAATAACGGCGCGATCAGCCTTTTGCAGTTGTCCTTTATCCGACAACGTGGGTAAGAATTCCTGGGGTAAGTGCAGATTTCCGGCTTCGTCTCGCCAACGTAGGAGTATTTCATTGTGTAATACAGCACCAGTCTTTGTTTGATAAACGGGCTGAAACCACAGTTCTAACTTCCCGGTACTGAACGTATCCATTTGAGCGAGGACAGACTCTGGCGAGTGTAAGGTCTCTAGCAGCATAAATTAAGTTCAAGCAGGTAGATACAAATCAAGCACCGAATTAATATCTCTGACGGAAAAATTGCTGTAAAATTCCCCTCAGAAACCTCCCAGCAACGTTGTGCCAGGTTACAGCCTCCCTTCGATCCGTGAGGATCGAGCGACAACCTTTGAGCCAAAATAAATTTGGCAGTTTTGTTAGCGAATCAGCTAAAACTCTTGAGGTATGGCACGTCAACGCTCAAATCATGCACCCTAAACCGCGTTGGTTTGCCCAAGATCTAGTTGTGTTAAGAAAGTTCAACCAATATCATAACCACAGGCAAGAGCGATTGTCAGGGGTTGGGTGTTGAATTTGTCTCAATTTCACGTCCTGAAAGGAATTAAGCGATTTTCAGCATGGCAAGGACTTGCCAATCTGGGATTCAATGTAACATGGTAGAGCTTGCTACTTTACCGCACTAAGCTTACGCGATCGCTCTATTCGGAAAAACCTATGAGAATTCTAGTTACAGGTGGTGCTGGTTTTATTGGTTCCCATCTCGTTGATCGGTTAATGGAAGCTGGTCATGAAGTTCTCTGTCTGGATAACTTCTATACTGGCACCAAGCGAAATATCGTCAAATGGCTGAATCATCCCTACTTTGAACTGATCCGCCACGATATTACCGAACCGATTCGCGTCGAGGTTGACCAAATTTACCATCTGGCTTGTCCGGCTTCGCCAATACACTATCAGTACAATCCTGTCAAGACAATTAAAACCAATGTCATGGGAACCCTCTATATGTTGGGGTTAGCCAAGCGGGTGGGGGCGAGATTTTTATTAGCCTCAACTTCGGAAGTGTATGGTGATCCGGAAGTCCATCCTCAACCCGAAGAATACCGAGGAAATGTTAATCCAATTGGACCGCGCAGTTGTTACGACGCTGAAACTGAAATTTTAACGGAAAATGGCTGGGTTCCTTTTCCCCAATTACAGCCAGGGGTGCGAGTGGCGACTCTTAATCCCGATAATCAAGTTGAGTATCACGTCCCGGACGAGTATATTGTGCAGCCTTACGTGGGTAATTTGCTCCGGTTTGCCAATGCTAAATTCGATCTGTGTGTAACGCCAAATCACTGGATGTATGTACGCAGCAAAACCGGAAAATTGCAATTTTTGCGTGCGGATGAAGACCGACATTGGCATTCTTGGCGTGTCCCTACCGGGGGTGAGTTTCAGGGAGAAGAACCAGAATGGTTTGAACTGGGAACTGCACCGAAAAATGCCAAGGTGAGAGTCGAGCGAATTCGGATGGATGATTGGTTAGAATTCCTCGGTTACTACATTTCTGAAGGCTGCGTTCATGTCCGACGACGAGGGCGGGTTGTTGGTGGACGTGACTATGAGGTGGCTGACTATAACATCTTGATTGCCCAAGAAAATCCAGAGGGTCGAGCTAAAATAACCCACTGTTTAAACAACCTCGGCTTTAAGTTTTTCTCATCAGATGACCACCAATTCCGGATTTGTAGTAAACAACTGGCGGAGATTTTATGTCCTCTGGGTAAGTCGGGTGAGAAATATATTCCGCGCCAGTTTTTATCATTATCCAAGCGTCAGTCGCTGATTTTGTTTAAGGCATTAATCATGGGAGATGGTTCCCAGCGCGGAGATGGCTATGTTTATTACACGAAATCAAAACAACTGGCTGATGATGTCCAAGAGTTAGCCATGCGTTGCGGCTATGCGGCGTCTGTTGTGTCTCATGCGGTGGGTCGTGATTTATATCGGGTGAATATTCGACCGATAAAAGACGCTCATTTAGTCACCCCAGAGCCATTTCGATATGCTGGCAATGTTTACTGCGTTAATGTGCAGAATCATGTGGTGTGTGTACGTCGCCATGGACGAGTTGCATTTTGCGGCAACTGTTATGACGAAGGGAAACGAGTGGCGGAAACGTTGGCGTTTGATTACCATCTGCAAAATGGTGTAGAAATTCGGGTGGCTCGCATTTTTAATACCTACGGCTCTCGAATGCTGGAAAATGATGGGCGTGTTGTGAGTAATTTTGTGGTGCAAGCGTTAAAGGGTGAACCCCTAACGGTGTATGGCAAGGGTTCACAAACTCGCAGTTTCTGTTATGTATCGGATTTAGTTGAAGGATTAATTCGGTTGATGAATAATGAGCATACCGGACCGATTAATCTGGGGAATCCGGATGAGTATACGATTTTACAACTGGCGCAAGCGGTGCAAAATATGGTGAATCCGGATTCAGAAATTATCTTTAAGGATTTACCGCAAGATGACCCGCAACGTCGCCGTCCGGATATTACTAAAGCGAAGACGTTATTGGGTTGGCAACCGACTATACCTTTACAGGAGGGGTTAAAAACCACTGTTGAGGATTTCCGCGATCGCTTAACGGCTGAAGGGTATTCCCTTGTTTCCAGTTAAGCGACTACAGTATTAACTCATAGGGGCATAGGGGCTTACTAGGACACGAATCAATCCGCTAGATAGCCCTGAGTCCTACCATCTACCAGAGAGGATCAGCTCATGCGCGTTTGTGTTATTGGTACTGGATATGTTGGCTTAGTAACCGGGGTGTGCTTAGCCCATATCGGACACCATGTTATCTGTGTGGATAACAATGAGGACAAAGTCAAATTAATGAAATCTGGGCAGTCGCCCATCTATGAACCGGGATTATCGGAACTGATGCAAGCTTGCAGTAAGGCGGGCAGTTTGGAGTTTAGCTCCGATTTGGCGAGGGGTGTCGCTCATGGCGAGATTTTGTTTATTGCGGTGGGAACGCCAGCATTACCCAATGGTGAAAGTGATACTCGCTATGTGGAAGCGGTAGCCCGTGGGATCGGTAATCACCTGAATGGGGGCTACAAGGTGATTGTGAATAAGTCAACAGTGCCCATTGGTTCTGGGGATTGGGTACGAATGATTGTCATGGATGGTGTCACTGCTCACCAGAAGTCCTCTGGAGGTACGACGTCAGACACAAGCGTTGAGTTTGATGTGGTGAGTAATCCGGAGTTTTTGCGGGAAGGATCAGCGATTTATGATACCTTTAACCCCGATCGCATTGTGTTGGGGAGTAATAGCGATCGCGCTATTTCCATGATGCAGGAACTCTATGCGCCGATTGTGAAGCGTGAACCCGCTGAAGATAAATCCCTACCCCCGGTTCCGGTGGTGGTGACGGATTTGAGTTCAGCCGAGATGGTCAAATATGCCTCCAATTCCTTTTTAGCCACCAAAATTAGCTTCATTAACGAAATCGCCAATATCTGCGATCGCGTGGGCGCGGATGTGACTCAAGTCGCCCAAGGGATTGGTTTAGATACTCGCATTGGTGGTAAATTCCTGCAAGCGGGGATTGGTTGGGGCGGTTCCTGTTTTCCCAAGGATGTCTCGGCGTTGATTCATACAGCGGATGATTATGGGTTTGATGCTCAACTGTTGAAAGCAGCGGTGAGTGTCAATCATCGTCAGCGCTTAATTGCTGTGGAAAAACTCCAGCAAGAACTTAAAATCCTTAAAGGTAAAACGGTGGGACTTCTGGGATTAACCTTTAAGCCGGATACAGATGATATGCGCGATGCTCCCGCATTGATTCTGATTGAAAATCTCAATCGGTTAGGCGCAAAAGTTAAAGCTTATGATCCGATTATTTCATCCAGTGGCATGAGTCACGGTATATCTGGTGTGCAGGTAGAAGGTGATCCAGATCGCTTGGCAGATGGCTGTGACGCCTTAGTATTAGTCACCGACTGGGAACAGTTCCAGAGTCTAGATTATGGCAAG
>NZ_DS989866.1:38496-57951 GCF_000155555.1 Coleofasciculus chthonoplastes PCC 7420 | reverse complement strand
AAGGTAAACAAGATGCTCAACTTGTCGATGTTTGTTTGAAATTGGCAGCTTTAGCCAGGGAGTTTAAGATCCCTGTTCTGTGCGAAAACTTAGATTTTTCGAGAAAAAAAGCTCAACTTAGAGAGCGAACGAAAAAATATGCTCGAATGCTTTCTGCCTGGGCATACAGTCGTTTTTATCAAATTTTGTCATCGATTTTATCCAACCGAGGAATAACTATAAAGTTTGTCAATCCAGCTTACACGAGTTTAATTGGATTGGTTAAATATAGTCGGATGTATGGACTGTCTTCTGATGTGGCAGCGGCCCTAGCAATTGCTAGAAGAGGCATGAACTGTAGAGACGCGCCATGGCGCGTCTGTACGGAGATTGCCGCGCTCTGTGTCCGCCTATCTTGGAGTGAATCCGAGAAAGCACGTATGGAGTGCTCTATATCAATTTAATAATTTTATTGGTCGATGCCCTGTAGTCAATCGTAGACACGATTACTACTGCGTCTCTAACTGGGAGCCGTTGGTTAAGACTGATATCGAGCGACAATGCCGGGTATCAGCCAAGCGTAAGCGTTAACGGTTATCGACCAAAAGTTACACCGTGGACTTATACCAAGACAGAATTACTTATGGGTAGGTTTGTCTAGGTTTTTAGAAGCGGTTTGATATCATGTCCGCCGAAATAACCCTTAAAAATTAATGCGACGATAGATTTCAGACAGGGGAACTTCTATGTTTAAACTGTGCAGGACGATCACCTGCTCAAGGTTAGAGTACACTTGCCACAGCCAGCGATCATTACTGCTAGGCTCAAGATTATGATACTGCTCAATGTAGGGTTCAGCTTGGCTCACCAGCAGATATTCACAAAAACTAGCAAGAGAACGATATTTTCTGAACTTTTCACCTCGATCATAGGCTTCCGTAGAAGGCGATAGAACTTCGACAATCAGGAAAGGATTGAGAATTTCATCATTGCGCTCACCATTGAATTCTGGGAAGCCATTAACCACCATCAAATCAGTATAAGTCCCACACTGATATTCAGGAATCCAAACTCGCAAGTCGCTGTTATACAAACGAAAATCGGTATCTCTGAGCAAAAACCCCAAGTAAATTAATAAGTTGCTAGCGATCGCACTATGGGCTTCAGAACCTCCCGACATTGTAATAATCTCTCCGTTGCGGTATTCATGACGTTCCGGGTGGGTTTCTTCCATCGCCCGATACTCGTCTAGCGTGAGGCGAGTTGTTCCTACATCTGGGGAACTGGTTTGAGCAAAGACCACAATCAGACCTCTTGAATCATTACCTCTAATCTAAAACGATTCAATGGGAGATTAGGCAACAGGCAACAGGCAACAGGCAACAGTAAGGGTTTGAGGCTTGTTGACATTTCTTAGTAAAGTGAACAGAATTGTAAGTTCAGATACTTACACCCAGGCTAAAGCCTTATCCCCTGATTCCCCTTGGCAAATTCTTTCAATATGTTAAAACTGAGAAGTTAAGGCGTAGTTGTAGAGGAATGCTCACTTGCCACTCCAATTCCCCAAAGGTTATGGAGGCTCTCTTAACGGACGCATTAAACTAGATAGGGACTGGTGATTCATCCCGCGCTGAATGAAAAACGACAGTCGAGGGAGTCTATCGCCAGATTAGCTAGAAATGAGTCAGGGGCGCAATTTTCGCTCTTCAAGCGAAAAATCCGTGAAAATACGGTCTACGAAATAAGTACCCATTCGGTAAAGTCAAAGTATCTGCATCTGTTATAGTGTTGCACTCGCCAACACCGTTAGCTGATTGAACCTTTGATCTGATCAAAGGAGGTTGATGAGAACGCGATCGCTGTTTCGGCAACGAGCGCAGGAATAGTCACTCAAGGCTTCGGGCGCTCAATGCCTTGTACCTTTGAGTGAAATTACTAGGGGACGGATTCAGGCTTTGCCCAAACCGTTCTATTTACAGCTAAACGTTTCTCGAATTTACTCCCTTGAATTGTTTAGTCAACTATCATTGACTCGGCAAAATTTCCAGGTGAGGATTAGTTCGTAGGTGAACGGTTGCGCCAAGAGTATCCTAAAAAATAGGGTGGAAATTGACCTGTCAATTTTCTGGAATTCAGACGTAACCGAGTGGTTTTAGCTAAAGCAGGTGGATGTTTATAACCAAAAAGCGTCACTGGCTATCCTCTATTATCTATAAGACAAGATTCAACCTTCATTCAACCAAGGTTATATGAATCGCCAAGGACTAATTCCTTTGCTAAAGTGGCGACAGGGTGCAGGGCAAACATCAATCGGTCAAACGAACTCCGGTAATGAACTTAATAGTCCCTGATTCTCAACGATTCGGCTTGCTTAAGCCGCTGCTATGGATTAATCTGCTTAGTATTGGATCACTTATCGTTTTCTGGACGCTAGGATTACTTGAAATTAAACCCGCTCAGGCGACTCTACCTGACTCAGAAGTCGCCAATCAGCAAGATATTGGACAAGAAAAACCGTCCGGTGATTTCCAATTATCTCTGAATCAAGCCGATCGCTTGCATAAATCGGCTTCTGAGCAAAACCAACATCCCAATCCAGCGTCCGTCTCTGCCCAAGGGGTAGAGCATGTCTCAAGACGAGATACGGCTCTATCGACAAGCCTGAATTCTAACCCTTCAGTCGTAGCCGTTGAACCCAATGCTATGGCGCCGAAAACTTATGAAACGCTTGACCAAACCGTTCCAGCAAGACACGAGGAACAACAAAATAACCACAATAGTCCCGCCCCCATCGATAGGGCAAAAGATCGGGGAACAGGGAGAACAGAAGCGGTAGAAACTAGAGCGTATTCCAACCGTATTGCTTCCCCCATCCCCAATCCCCCAATTCAAGCCAGTCTATCAACTCAGTCGGGTTTATCAGAACTAGCTTTAAACTCTGCTCACCAACCCTTGACGATTCAGGAAGACTCTCTTACTCCCAAATTGTCCTCTGATCAGAATTGTCACGATTCAACCACCTGTAACCAACCCCTTGCCATTGAAACCTCAGTCCGGTTTAGGGATACCTTCGACGTAAAGGTGGCGCAGCTTCCAACTCTGTTACAAAATTCATCTCCCCTCCCTGTACCGACAAACTCTATTCCTCTGGGTTCTACGGGATCTAACTCAGGACAGCTTCCTGCCTTTCCCACTCTCATTTCACCGAATGTGCAACCCCAGGGCGTGAATCCCTACAGCCAAACTTGGGGACAGCCCTCTTCCTTTACTCAAACACCCAACACCATCCCCACGCCCGGTACTGGGGCGGCGATGAGTCCCAACTCCTATACCCAAACCTGGGGACAGTCCCTTTATGGAACCCAAACGCCTACGGTTATTCCTATGCCCGGTACTGGGGCGGCTATGGGTAACAATCCTTATAACCAACCTGGGGGACAGTCCCTTTATGGAACCCAAACGCCTAATCTTATCCCTATGCCCGGTGCTGGGACAGCAGGTATCAATCCCTACAACCAAGCGGGAGGACAACCTTCTTATATTGCCCCAACTCCTAACTTTATTCCGGTGTCAACTCAGGGCTTTCCTGGGGGAGTCAATCCTTACAACCCCGCCGGGGGACAAGTTCCTTATCTGCCTCAAACCGTAATCTTGGTTCCCGTGCAAACCATGGGAATGCCTCTAGGGGGTAATAACTACAATCCAGCCGGGGGACAAGTTCCTTATCTGCCTCAAACCTTTATCCTCGTGCCAGTACAACCCATGGGAGTCCCGATGGGGGCAAATCCTTATAACGTTGGCGGGGGGCAGGTTGCTTACATTCCCCAAATGCCCCAAGTTGGGTCAATGCCACCCACTCAGACTCCAGTTGGGTTTAATCCCTATAATCCCGGTGCAGGACAGTTTTATTCCTTACCCCAAAATCAAGCCGTCCAACCCGTACCAATTAACCAAAATCCGCAAAATTTTAATGGCTATAACCCAGGTGTAGGACAGTTTTCCTATCTACCGCAAAACCAAGCCATCTTACCTGCACCTGTTAATCCCAATTCCCAAGGTTTCAACGGTTATAACCCAGGGGCAGGGCAATTTTATTCCTTACCCCAAAACCAAGCCCCTTTACCTGTACCTGTTAACCCAAATTCACAAGGTTTCAACGGTTATAACCCAGGTATAGGACAGGTTTCCTATTTACCGCAAAATCAAGCTCCTTTACCCGCACCCGTTAACCCAAATTCACAAAGTTTTAACGGCTATAACCCAGGTGTAGGACAGGTTTACGCCCAGCCGCAAACGCAAGCCGCATTACCTCCACAGGTTAATCCCAATGTCAATCCATTGAATGGGACGAATTCAGTCGCACAGTCTCCTTTTGTCTCACCCAATCCAGGCGTTGTACCCGTTACTCCTAACCCAAACCTGCCCCCTCCAGTGGCGACTCCGGCTCAGGAGTTTGACCCAACCCAGCCCAATCAACCCCCATCTTCCCTGCTACGCAGTACAGCATTGCGCGATCCCACCTTACAGTTCCAAGGAACTTATGTGGTGCAGGGTGACTCCTCTGTGGCGAGGGCGCGGTTGGCTGGCGTCTATCCTCTAACTCCCAAGGCGCTATTTGCTGCCACATTAGATTTAACTAGCGAAGATAGTGGCTTGGCAGATTCTCCCAACCAAGGATTAAACATCAATGAACTCTATTTTGCTACCGCTCCGTTTACTGATTTGCCTAATTTACGCTTTGTTATCGGTCAATTGGACTTAACCTCTTACTTTGATCGCAATAGCTTTGCTAAAGATGGCGTTACCCATTTCTTTAATCCCGTCTTTCAAACCAATCCAGCCTTAAGTGCCACAGGAATTTCCTCCCGTCCGGGCTTCTTAGTCAATTGGACATTAACTGACAATATTGAAGCGAAAGCGGTGGCGTTTTCATCGTCGGGAAGTATTGGTGATTTTGCCTTAGATGGATTTGCTGGAGAAGTGGGTTTGCGCTATGGCAATGGCATTATTCGCGGCACCTATGCCACCGATCGCGACGCGGGTTCAGATACAGGATTTAACGAAATTTTCTCTATCGCACGCGGGGACAATAATGTGGGATTGGAAGAAGATGATCGGGAAGAGGCGTATGGTCTCAATGCTGAATACTTTATCCCCGATTGGAATATGGGCATCTTTGGTCGCTATGGTCGGTATATCAACCGAGAGATTGACGAAGCCGCGACGACCTATAGTTTTGGCGTTAGCTTTTTGGATGTATTTACCCAAAATGATCGGCTAGGTTTAGGCTATGGGCAGGAATTATCAAATAATCAAGGAGAAGAAGATCCCGACGTTTTAGAACTATTCTATGATTTTCGATTTTTACCCAATCTCCGTCTAGGATTTACCATCCAGCAACGCAATAACTTCTCCGAAACCGATGTCGGTGTGCGCTTGAAAACCGAATTTGATGTGATTCCTATAGATTGAAGAGAGTAGGAGGAGTGATCAGTGATCAGTGATCAGTTATCAGTTATCAGTTATCAGTTATCGGGAGGTGGGGAAGACGGGGGAGATGAGGCAAATGACAAATGACAAATGACGAATGACAAATGACTAAACTCATTGGATTAGGACTAGCTGGATTAGCCATTAGCACACCGATGGTGTACACCATCCCGGCTGTTCATGCCCAAACCGTACCCACAGCCGTTCGCCAAGCCTTTTCACTGCTGAGTCAAGGACGAGTTCAGGATGCGATCGCGGCATTTGAGGCAGCGGTACGGCGCTATCCGGATTCCTTGGATGCCAAGTTAGGGTTAGCGATCGCTCATCGACGACAGGGGAATCTTCAGCAAGCCTGGAATGCTTATCAACAAGTATTGGCACAAGATCCCACCAATGAATTAGCCTTAAAATCGGTGGGTCTATTTGGGACTTATCGCTCCGAATGGCAGGTTCAGGGAATCGAAGCCCTCACCACATTGCTGAATCTAAATCCCAACGATATCGAAGCCCGTGGTTTGCGAGCCCAACTCTATGGCTTTCAGCAACGGTTTGCTGAAGCTTTGGCGGATTATCAAATTGTCCTCCAAGCAAATCCCTCGCCCAATATTCTGCTTGGGGCGGCGGAAACCTTTACCAATAGCGGTAACCCGGAACGGGGATTGGAACTGTTTAACCGTTACCTAGCCACAGGAGGACAAATTACTGGGTATCCTGCCCTGGCTTACGCCCGCGCCTTACAAGAAACCGGGAATCCGGCGGCGGCTGTCCAGATTCTGGAGGGACAACTGCGATCGCCCCAACTCCTCTCTGATCCACAATTAGCTATCTTCACCCGAACGGCTTTATCCCAAGCCTATCTCGCCAATCAACAGCCAACTGAAGCGTTAAATGTCTTAACCCCCCTACAAGGGAATCCCAATGCGACTTTACCCTTAGCACGAGCCTTGAATGAGATTCGCAATCAAACGGGTAACCAAGCCCTAACCCAACAAGTCGCGAATTTGTATCGTCAGGCGCTGGATCAAACCCCCAATCCCGAACCCAAACTCTTGCGGGAAATTGCTGATGTATTTGCTGGGCTACCCAACCAACAGCAAACCGCTCTGAATCTCTATCGCCAACTCTTAAGCTTACAACCTAATGACCGTACTCTCTTAGTCAAACAAGTCGCCTTAGAACGGGAACTCGGTTTAATTTCCGAAGCCGAACTCAAAGCCCGTCTATTAAGCGCCCTGCAACCGCTCCCGGCTGATCCCAATGAACGCCAACTCATCGCCCAAGCCTTAGCCGGGATTGAACCCCCAGGACCGGAATTATTACCCATTTACACCAGTCTCATCCAATCCGGTGTCAACGTTCCTTTCTTAAATTTCCGCATCGCCCAGATTTTATTGGAAAACGATAACCTCGCCGGAGCAAGACAGGCGTTAGCCGCTTATGCAGCTACCCCCGCAGGTGCGGAAGACTTAGCCCCCCAGTTGTTAGCCGCAGAAATTGAGCGTCGGGAAGGAAACTTAGAAGCCAGCGCCCAGCGTTATCAAGCTTTAATTGCCAGTAATCCAGCCGAACGGGATATTCTCAACGCGGCGATACGAGGGCTGGCTAATGTGCGGCTGCAACAAAATCGTCCCACAGAAGCCCTCGCTGTATTTGATCAGTTAATCGCCCGTAATCCCCAGGACACAACACTCCAACTCGCCCGTGCTAACCTAGCCTACCAAGCGGATCTAATTTCAGAATCCCAAGCCCAAGGGGTTCTCAATTACTGGCTCCAGACTCAACCCGCCACCAATGCGCCGCCAGAACTATTTACGTTGGTGGGATCATTACCGCCATCTCCGGAACGGGAGGCACTTTATAACAGACTGCTTCAGCTTGATCCCACGAATTTGCCCGTACAAATCCGGTCAATTCAGCTTATCGCCCAACGCAGTCCAGAACAAGCCAGAGTTAGAGTCGCGCAATTAGTGGCTCGCGATCCTACCAACATCCGCAACTACTTTTTACAAGGACAAATTGGTCAAGCGATCGATGATTTAGAACTCGCTGAACAAGCCTATCAGTTAATTTTATCCGCCCAACCAGCTAATCAAGAGGCATTATCCGCCCTAGCTGGCGTTCGATTTCAACAACGACGATTGGATGAAGCCAGAAATCTTTATTCCCAAGCCTTAGCCCTTGACCCGAATGATCAAGGAATTCGTCAAGCGATGGTTGGACTGAAACGAGTTCAAGACTATCAGCTTGAGGCTTTAGCGGATTTGGAAGCGATGCAAGTCGAACAACTTCAACAAGGAGGAACGTTAGATCCAGAATTATCAAATCAAATGCAACAAATTCAGGAAGACTTTTTACAACGACGAGGATTTCAACCCCCATGGGAACGGTTCTAGTGTGCGTGTCTGTAGGGGGAGATGGGGAAGTTAAAACTAAACTCTACCTTACCTATTCCTTATTCCCTATTCCCCATTCCCTATTCCCTGACAAATGACAAATGACAAATGACGAATGACAAAGGACAAAGGACAAATCACTGGGTTCGTAGTAGGCACTTTAGTGCCAGAAGCGCTAAAGCGCTGACTACAAGCATGACTATAAGCGCTATGTTACTGCTGTTGAATCTCACCAGTTGTGTGTCCATAAAATTCTCCGAACCTGAACCACCGGAAGCCTCGGTTTCCCCTTCTCCCTCTCCAGTAACGGCTTCCCCCGTAGCTGATTTTCCCGTTTTATCCCCATCGCCGCCTATCCAGGATATACTCGAACAAAGCTGGGTCATCTACAGACAACAATTCATTCAAGAGGACGGACGAGTAATCGACTACGAAGCGAGCGATCGCTCCACCTCAGAAGGACAAGCCTACGCTATGCTCAGGGCTGTATTGATTAATGACCCAACCACATTTGCCCTCACCTTAGAGTGGGCAGAAGATAACCTGCATCGACTCACAGAAACAGGCGAACCTGAAGACAATCTTTGGGTTTGGCTGTGGGGTCAAGATGATGAGGGTAATTGGGGTGCCATTG
This sequence comes from Coleofasciculus chthonoplastes PCC 7420, assembly GCF_000155555.1. Classification (GTDB taxonomy): domain Bacteria; phylum Cyanobacteriota; class Cyanobacteriia; order Cyanobacteriales; family Coleofasciculaceae; genus Coleofasciculus; species Coleofasciculus chthonoplastes_A. The sequence goes on along the minus strand of NZ_DS989866.1, from coordinate 49,455 downwards.
ATCGAAATTTTGCCAGCGATGCTGATATTGATGCGATTACCGCATTAATTTGGGCATACCGCCGCTGGGATCGCCCGGAATATTTAGAGTTAGCGCGAATCAAGCTGCGCGATTTGTGGGACTACTCCACCATCGCTGGACCCGATGGCAAACGTTATCTCCTTCCTGGACCCAAGCAAGCCTTTGTCCCGTCGCCATCGACTATTTATCTGAATCCCTCCTATCTCGCCCCTTATGCGTTTCGCCTGTTTGCTCAGGTTGATCCCGAACGAGACTGGCTGAGTTTGATCGACAGTAGCTACTACGTCTTGGAAAACTCCTCTAAAGTTTCGGCGGTTGGGTTACCGAGTGACTGGATTGCTTTGGATTTACAGACCAATCAATTTCAGTCCATACCCCCACAAAGCAAACTGAAAAGCGTCTATAGCTTTGATGCGTATCGCGTCTGGTGGCGAATCGCTTGGGATGCCGAATGGTTTCAATCGACGGAGGCGTTAAATTATCTGGAAACAGCAACCCAATACCTTGAAGATCAATGGCAATCGTCCTCTCGCTTGCCTGCTCGAATTAACCTCGATGGAGAATCTTTGGTCAAATACGATGCCACCTCCCAATATGCCATGCTTTACCCAGCTATGCGCTTAATCAATCCGGCTATAGCTGAACAACTATTGGAGCGTAAACTTCTACCACAATACAATCAGGGAATTTGGGATGATGAATCTGCTTACTATACCCAAAACCTAGCCTGGATCGCCCTAGTATCACCTGACCTGGTAAAGAATTCGCAATTTTTTCAATCCCAGCAGCAGTTTTCCAGAAACGCAATAAGGGAATGATACAGAGGTCGATAACGTCTGTCAAGGCTTGAAACCGTTAAGAATTTATTCGTAAGCACGAATAATCGCATCTTATATCAGGGTGGCATCGAGTCGAATACCGATTCAGAGGACTAGAAAAATGTCACCACCGTTTCTACAAATGACCGGGTTCAGTCAACCTGTTACTCGTTGGACTGAAGCGGGAATGCTATCTACAAACCGTCCTAATTCGGGCGGGTTCCGTTGATAAATGATGTCCCTTGCCATCGTTTAGGGGAGCCTGTCCGTTTGGCACAAGCCCGTTGGGTAGAGCGATAGCCAAACCCAACAGCACAAATTGGCTTGTGTAAACATCCCCAAATTCCAGATAGTTGGAATCGCATAATTTAGTTCCCAAGCAATACTAACTGGGCATTTCCATCAACCGTAAGAGTTCTCCTATGAAACGCCTGTTTCGTCACTCCCAATCTCCAAATCCTTCCACCCATCGCGGACGTCAGCGCTCCACCCGTGTATCTACAGGAACGCGACTCGGATTGTTGCTTCTGTGTAGCGTTTTAGTCGTCGGGCTAGTGATCACTACCAACTTTGCCGTCGCTCAAAGCGACAGTAGCCTGCAAGAGCAGGAAGATCAGTTAATTCGCGAATATACCCTACCCACCACGCCCCAAAAGGAACCTGTTTACAAACCCGCTCCGGCGGCTCCTCCGAAAAAATCTACATCACCAACACGCAAGCGAACAACGCCTGCACCTAGTCAACCGCCGCCGCAGAGCCAGCCCACTCGTTCAGCGCCGACATCAACTGAACCCGAAGAACCTGCACCCGCACGTCGTTCTCCTGCACCCTCCTCACCTGCTCGCGAGGAAGAAACGGCAGAGGCTGAACCCCTACCCACAGGCGAGTACGTCCTGCAATTCAATCGCTCTCCCATCGTCGGCAACCGCTTCCGCTTCCGAGGGGTGTATTCTGAAGCCCGACTCGGCTTTACCCGTCCCCGAGGCTGGAAAATCCAAGGGGCTAAAGCCCTAATTCGTTTCCAGCATTCACCCGCCCTGATTGCCAAGGACTCCAATCTCACAGTCCGAGTGAATGGCACGAGTGTGGGTTCAGTCCCCCTCAACCGCCAACAATCGGAAGTTGGCAGCGTCCTCTTCAACGTCCCATCTCGACTGATTCAGGACTATAACGAACTGACAATTGTCGCCCGACAAAGTAATGACGAAGAATGTAGCGATCCGGGTGACCCCACGCTTTGGACAGAAGTACTACCGGATTCAGAATTACAGTTTGAATATCAGCCTCAACCGATTCCGCTCAACTTTAGCCGCTATCCCTATCCTTTCTTTGACGACCTCAGTTTAGATACCAATCGCATTGCTTATCTCCTGCCCAAGGTTAACGATACTTGGTTAACCGCCGCCCCTCGTTTTCAAGCTGCATTAGGCAGAATGGCAGAATTCCGTCCCATTGATACGGAAATCATTAACGATTTAGAGGATATAGAGTGGGGTCAACGGTTGGTCGTTATTGGCACACCCGCCGAACAACCCGCCATAGCGGATTTGGATCTGCCCTTTAGCATCAGTGGCAACCAAATTTTAGATGGAAACCAAGTCGCTTTACCCAGTGACGTGGGTATCTTAATGATGACCACCACCTTAGATGGGGCGGTTCCCGTTTTAGTGGTGACAGGCAATGGGGCTGACGGTGTTGCCAAAGCTGCCCAGTTTTTAGTCCAGCCTGACAGCCGTAAATTTGGTACAGGTCAAGCTGTATTAGTGGATAGTCTCAAAGAGGTAGACACACCATCACTCCGGAATTGGCCCGGTTATTTACCGGAAGAAAATTCCTTTACCCTCAGCGAAATTAAAACAAAAGAAAACGGTGATCCATTTGAAGACATCACGGTACGTGGGTCAGCGGCACCCCCAATTCCAATTGATTTTCACGCTTTGCCGGATGACCAATTTACGCGGGGGAGTTCCATGACCCTGCGTTATAGCTATAGTCCACAAATCAATCCTCGTACCTCGGCGGTAGAAGTCCTACTGGATGGCACATTTATCGGTGGGGCGCGATTGACCTCAGAAGACGGCGCTACCCGAAAACGATTAAAAGTGGATTTGCCCCCCCATTTAATCAAGCCCGATTCCCAACTGGAAGTGGCATTCCGACTCAATCCCAGAGAACCGGGTGTATGTGGTAAAGTCACCGACCAACAATTGACAGGAACCCTCCATGCAGACACTAGCTTCAACCTGAACCGCCAACAATCGGTACAACTCCCCGATTTAGGACTGTTTCAGGAAGGTTATCCCTTTGCTGCACCCCAGGATTTGTCCAGAACCGCGATTGTGGTGCCGGATTCTCCAAGTAATACGGATTTGCTGACGCTGTTAACGGTTAGCGAACGTCTGGGACGACTGAGTAAGGCAGATTCGGTTAATCTGGATGCCTATACAACGACAACGTTGCCTGCGGAAGTCCGAGAGGGACACCATTTGGTGGGAATTGGTACCAGAGAGCAATTTCCCTTCCCAGAGGTGTTTGATGGCAGTGGTTTCCGCTTGCAGGATGCTTTTTCTCGCCAGTGGAATCAAGGTAGCATTCAAGCCTTACCGGATAACGAAGGCATGATTAAGGAAATCATGTCGCCAGATAACAAGGAACGGGTGCTATTAGCGCTAACCGCACAGACGGCGAATGGGTTAGAACGAGTGCGGCAGGTGATTAGCAAAGATCCCTGGTTCTTCCAACTCCAGGACGACACGGTACTGATCAGCAGCAATCAGCAAGATACGGCTAGCTATGACCCGGATGCCTACACATTGGAATTCTTAGAACGTGCGCCCTCAACCAGTCGGATTGAAAATACTGGAGTGTTGAGTAAGGTGTCTCGCTTTATTCAAGACAACTGGTTCTTTTTACCAGCTGGCATTTTCGCGATCGCGCTTTTGCTGTACGGGATTTCTCAGTTCTATCTCAAGCGGCTTAGTGATCAAAAGAGTCATTAGTTATTAGTCATTCTCCCCCAGCTTCCCCAGCTCCCCCAACTCCCCCTGCCTTCTACCTTCTTATTCACTAACCCCTACCGTTGAATATGTCTTCGTCTTCGTCTAAATTCCAGCGATTTCGTCCTCAACGCCCCTTCGCCACTGACTGGCTAGTTGATGTTCTGCCTGGGTTTTTTGATCGCTCACTAGAACCCATTGGTTTAAGCCATTTGAAATGGCTGGTTCTGTTTCTGCTGGTGATCTCGATTCCCTTGGTGATTACTCCACTAAAGGTTTGGCAGCAGGGTGTTGTCGCCATTTTGCTTTTGGCGATCGGGCAAGTGGTTGTACGAGCGGAAAACCGCGTGTCAGACAAACAAATTAGTGAGTACTACCACTTATTTTTGGTCTGGTTGAGTTTAGTAACCACTGCCCGCTATCTCTACTATCGCCTCAACTATACACTCAATTTTGATACCTTTATCAATGGCTTATTTTGTGTACTGTTGTTGATCGCTGAACTGTATGCCATCCTGACGCTCGTTCTGGCGTATGTTCAAACCCTGCATATTCAAGACCGTGAACCTGTCGATTTGTCGGCATATCCGCAAGACCAGTGGCCCAAGGTGGACATCTATATTCCCACCTACAACGAAGACGTGGAAATTGTCCGCAAAACGGCAATCGGTGCCATGGCAATCGACTATCCGGAAGACAAAAAAAAGGTGTATGTTTTAGATGATGGTCGAGCCGAAAAATACAAAGCCCGTCGCGAAAGATTGCGGAAAATGTGCGAGGAAGTCGGCTGCATCATGATGACGCGGGATAGTAATGAACATGCCAAGGCGGGGAATATTAATACCGCGTTTCGCCGCACAAAGGGCGATTTAGTGATGATTCTGGACTGTGACCATATTCCGCTGCGAGATTTTCTCAAACATACCGCCGGCTTCTTTTTTGATGAAAATGTCGCATTTGTGCAAACACCCCACTGGTTTTTTAACCCCGATCCCTTTGAGCGAAATTTGCGTACAGATGGCAGAATCCCGGTTGGTAATGAGTTATTTTATAAGGTACTGCAAAAAGGAAATGATTTTTGGAATGCGGCGTTTTTCTGTGGTTCAGCAGCGGTAATTCGTAAAGAATATGCCCTACAAGTTGGCGGGATTGCCACAGAAACGGTGACTGAAGATTGTCACACGGCATTCCGACTCCATTCTCTGGGATACAGGTCAATTTATTACGACAAAATCATGATTGCGGGTCTCGCCCCAGAGAACTTTTCCTCGTATGTGGGTCAGCAAGTTCGGTGGGCGCGAGGTATGGCGCAGATTCTGCGGATTGAAAATCCGGTGTTCAACCGTAAGCTAAATTTGACGATTCCGCAGCGGATTTGTTACTTCAGTGCCACGTCTCACTTCTTCTACGGCTATCCCCGACTCATCTATGCCCTCGCGCCGACTCTATTCTTATTATTTAGAATCAACCCGATTCAGGGTTTGGGATTGGAAACCTTGGCGTATGCACTTCCCCATATCCTCCTGTCTCTTAATGCCAACTACATTACCTATAAACATGTGCGCTTTTCCTTCTGGAATGAAATCTTTGAATTTGTCATGGCATTCCAGGCGGGATATGTGACAACGATGGCGTTAATTAATCCCAATCTGGGTTCCTTTAACGTCACCGACAAAGACATGACGTTAGTCAAACGGGAATTTAGTTTATCAAACTTTGATTGGCAGTCTGTACGGGGTCTCTTAGGTATAACAGCTTTTGTGTTGCTGGCGTTAGGGTCAGTTCCCTTTTGGTTAATCCTGCGTCCAGAGGATACAGAAGCGGTTTTGGTTAACGCCTTATGGTGTGTCTTTAATATGGTTCTATTAATGGCAGCCTTACTGGTTGCTTTTGAACAACCCCAAGAACGCACTGCCCACCGCTTACGGCGACGGCTGGGGGCAACTGTTTACAGCTATGACAAAAGTTGGAGTGGCGTGACTCTAGATGTTTCGGAAACTGGAACTCGAATGATCTTAGAAGTTGAAGGTCAACCCAATTTACCCGATGAAATTGAAGTTGAATTAGTGGGCGATTATGGCGCAAGGGTAATTATGGAGGCTCAGATTGTGGTAGCAAAGTCGGTTAATGAGCATCAAATGGAATTGGCGGTTAAGTTTATTAATGTCACCCAAGCACAGCGAGATAATTTAACCTTGGTGACGTATTCTGACGTGAAGGAATGGTATTCACAAACACGGGAATATGTGGATAAACCGTTGCAGTCATTAGGATTTTTGGCTACAGGTCTTTTCCGTGCCTTCCAGGAATTTAAGGTAGATAAAGGGTCAGGGAAAGTCCGCAAACGGGTTCAAGCTTCAGCTCAATTGTTTTGGGAAGGAGACTTTTATTTGGCAACAGTGACCGCAATTGGGGCGACAAGTTTGCGATTAGAACTCGATGATTCTATTACATCGAATGCTAAATTACTTAAATCTGATAATTTAAAGAAAATGCAGCAAGAAAAACCATTAGTGGGCTTGCTGTTAAGTCAAGACGCCATGAGCCAATCCCGGGAGCGCTTTTTAACCCAAATTCTCTCATTAGAAATTCTGGTTCCAGGGGAGAGCAGTACTTCTTCGCCGAAGAAAATTGCGCTAGAATTAAGTTTCCCTGATCAATTCAAGGATCGGCAGGCGGCTAAAATTAAGGAGCTGGTCAGAGTATTGCATTGATGATATAAAAGTTCCCAAATGCGGAAGTCCTAGAAGGGACAAATGTAGGGGCGCAAGGTTTGCGCCCTCACCCTTGTATCTCATCAATATGAGAAACGCTATAGTAAGTTCCTTGATTTATTGAAGAAGTCGGGAATCGGGTAAAGAGTATTCTGATTAGATTACCTTTTTTCCCTTTTATCCCTTCCTCCATAAGCAATAACTTGATATCATGAACGGCTTTCAGGATGCATTTATTTCCTACGGACGAGCAGATAGTAAAGCCTTTGCTATAAAACTCTATCAACGATTACAAAAGCAGGGGCGGAAGGTTTGGTTTGACCAAAATGATATTCCTCTGGGAGTAGATTTTCAGAATCAAATAGATGATGGTATAGAAACGTCCCACAACTTTCTCTTTATTATTGCTCCCCATTCGGTTAACTCACCCTATTGCCGCAAGGAAATTGAATTAGCGGTTCAACACAATAAACGGATAATTCCCTTGTTGCATGTTGAACAAATTAGTCGCGAAACCTGGCAACAGCGCTATCCCCAGGGGACAGATGAAGAATGGGAGGCTTATCAAGCTAAGGGATTGCATTCCAGTTTTCCTAACATGCACCCAGAAATTGGTAAGATTAATTGGGTTTACTTTCGCGAGGGGATTGATGATTTTGAACAGTCGCTAACAGGATTGCTGGACGTTTTTGAACGACATCAAGATTACGTGTATCAGCATACTTATTTTCTTGCCCAAGCCTTAGCGTGGAAAAGGCATCATCAGTCGTCTCGCTATTTATTAATTGGGGAAGAACGACTACAAGCAGAACAATGGTTGAAAACTAGATTTAAGGATGAACAACCGCCTTGTGTGCCGACAGATTTGCATTGTGAATTTATTACTGAAAGTATTAAAAATACTCAGAATTTGATGACTCAGGTGTTCCTCTCTTATGCGGTAGAGGACAAGGAAGTCATGGTGAAAATTCGCAACAGTTTGCGGCGAGAATGTATTACAGTTTGGACGAATCAAAGTGATATTCAAACGGGGGAAGTATTTGCGGCGGCGATTCAGCGGGGAATTGAACAAGCAGATAATGTGGTTTATTTACTCTCGCCCGACTCTCTACAGTCATACTACTGTAAGCAGGAATGGCAATATGCTTTATCCCTCAATAAGCGGATTATTCCTGTGCTAGTCCGAGAAACTCCACCGGAACAGATGCCAAATGTGTTGCAGGATTTACAGTATATCGATTTAACTGATAATGTCAAAGAAGAGGATTATCGTCTTGATGAAAGCCAACTGCTGAAAATTATACAGCAGGATGCCGCCTACTATAACGAACATAAAATACTGTTAACCAAGGCGCTAAAGTGGGAACGTCAACATCGTAACCCCAGTATTTTACTACGGGGATATAATCTGCGTCATGCCGAAGCTTGGTTGAAGGTAGCAAAGCAGAGAACATCCTATCCACCGACGCGGTTACAGGAGGAATTTATCAGTGAAAGTCTGCGACAACCGCCTGCGAGTTCTCTGGATGTATTTATTTCCTATTCTCGTGCCGATTCGGATTTTGCGCGTCAGTTAAATGATGCCTTACAGATGCAGGGGAAGACGACTTGGTTTGACCAAGAAAGTATTGCGTCTGGGACGGAGTTTCAGCTAGAGATTTATCGGGGAATTGAAGTCTCTGATAACTTTTTATTTATTCTTTCACCTCGGTCAGTGGATTCCCCTTACTGTGCGGATGAAGTTGAATATGCAGCGAAGTTGAATAAACGGGTGGTAACGGTGCTGTATCGACCGATTAATTCGGCGAGGTTGCACCCAGAATTAGCTAAGGTACAGCGGATTGATTTTAATCAAAATGAGCATGATTTTTGGGCAAATTTTAATCAATTGGTAAGAACTCTGGATACCGACAGAGATCATTTGCGGGTACATACTCGTTTACTGACACGGGCGATGGAGTGGGATAGAGAAGGGCGGGAACCCAGTTTTTTGTTACGAGGGAAGGATTTAGAAGCATCAGAACAGTGGTTAAAGCAAGCCCAAAAAAAAGAACCAAAACCTACCCTAATTCAGCAAGATTATATTATCACAAGCCGTAAATTTCCCCTGCGTAAACCCAAACTATCAACAGTGATTTTGAGCAGTATTGCGGCGTCAGTTTTGGTGATTGGGGTACGTTTTTTAGGCGTATTGCAGCCTCTGGAACTGCTGGCGTATGACTACTTAATGCGTCAGCGACCCAGTGAACCGATAGATAAACGGTTTCTGATTGTTGAAGTTACGGATGATGATATTGAATGGTTGATTCAGAATTACCCACCAGGGTATGGAACTGTACCCGATTTAGCGCTAAATCAACTTTTGGAGAAACTGGAACGATACCAGCCCAGACTCATTGGTTTAGATATTTATCGAGATTTTAAGACTGACCTTAATTTAGCCCCTTTAGCAACTCGTCTGCGAGAAAATCATCGTTTGATTACTGTCTGTAAATTAGGGTACAGTAACTATAAGGGAATAAAACCGCCGCCAGAAATTTACCCATCTGCAATACCCGAACGGGTTGGCTTTAGTGATTTGATTCAAGATAGGGATTCAATTGTGCGTCGTCATTTGTTGGTTCAGGCGTCAGATGAGTATTGTTCCACAATTGATGCATTTAGTCTGGTTATTGCCCGTCGTTATCTTGAAGCTGAGGGGAAGGTTTATAAACCACCGTTTTCAACCGAGGGATATTATTTACAAGCGTTGCAATTTAGCAACACCCTATTTCAGAGTTTAAGTGCGTTTTCAGGGGGGTATCAAGGGCAATCTGATGCCGATGTGACATACCAAACGTTACTGAATTACCATTTAGTGAATGGCAATCCGAGTGAATTTGCCCCACGAGTTAGGTTAAGACAGGTTCTAGAGAATCAGATTTCTGAAACCGATATAAAAGACCGAATTATTTTAATTGGCATTACTGCCAGAATTAGTGCTGATGATTATTTCTTTACCCCTTACGGGGAGATGGCTGGAGTTGTTATTCAGGCACAAATGGCAAGTCAAATGATTAGTACTGTTTTGGATGGACGGGCTTTAATTTGGTGGCTACCTCGGTGGGGGGATTGGCTCTGGATTGGGGTATGGTCATTGATTGCAGGTGGAATTGTGTGGCAATTTCAGCGACCTTTGTATATTGTCGTTGCCGGGGGGATGTCTTGTTGTATTTTGTACGGGATAGTTTATATTATTTTTGTTAATGTTAATGGGTGGATACCGCTGATACCAGCCGGGTTAACGTTAGTAGCTACGGGGGGATTGGTGATTTATGTTACTTCTAAATTACGTTAAATCAGGCGCACATTGGTAAAGGGCGCATATTAGTAAAGGGCGCACATTGGTAAAGGGCGCACATTGGTAAAGGGCGCACATTGGTAAAGGGCGCACTGAAGTGCGCCCCTACAGTTCTAATCCTCTAAAGGTAACCGTTATTATAGGATCTGTTTTATCACCTTTGTTCCGACTATTTATCATGAGGCGACACCAATTTTTAACTTATATTAATTTAGAAAAATAAAAATACAGAATTTAATTGAATTTGACATAATAAATTTAAGACTAAACAGGAAAATAGTAAGTCATGATTAAGCATAAATTACTAGCAAGCAAAATTATACTGGTTAGCTGTTTACTTGTGCCTGTAGCTAACACTTTGATTCAGCCGTCTCCCGTCCAAGCGCAATCACCACAGGAGTGGGTAGAAACGCTAATGCGATCGCAAGAGAAAACCTTGGGAGATGCTTCGGGTCGTACCCGGGGCGGAGCAACACGGGGTTCATGTCCGACTATTATTGATGAACCGGTGGTTGTTTTAGCACCTGAGAATAATGTGGGTGCTACGACTAAAGCGTCTCCCACGTTCTTATTTTATGTTCCTTATGATCAGTCGATGGGGGTAAAAGCGCAATTTGCCTTGTTAGATCAACAAAACAATCTCCTCACCAAAATTCTGATTGAATTACCGGAGAAACCAGGACTTGTTCGATTTACATTACCGAGTAATGAGTCGGTGGAATTAAAGGGAAAATCTTTAGAAGTGGGTCAACGATATGAATGGTTTTTCTCCATTGTTTGCAGTCCCGATAGTCCATCTCGTAACCCGAGTGTAAGTGGTTGGATTCAGCGAGTTGCACCCAGCCCAGAGTTAGAACGTCAGCTTCAGGAAATGTCTCTGGAACAATCCTATTTGGTGTATCGAGAAATGGGCATTTGGTATGAGGCAATTGATCAATTAGCTCAAAACAGCGATCGCTATCCCGATGACTGGGCGGATTTATTAGCCGCCTATCAACTATCTGAGTCAATTCCAGACGCGATCGCTCAATTGCAGCCTTACCTGATTAACCGTTAACAGGTGTAGAGAC